>JAYULN010000300.1:0-4749 GCA_043763525.1 Hymenobacter sp. | reverse complement strand
AAAACCCGTGCGCGAGCGCAAACAGGCCAACGGTGGCCATCCCGCCCCAACTGGTTTGGGCACCGAAAAAAGGAATAGTGCGCGAAAACAACCGCTTCAACAAGGCTAGGAGGATGCCTCGAAAAAAAAGCTCTTCCGCAATCCCCGGCATTGTCAACTGGTACAAGCACGTTTCCAGGCTGGGCGGCCCGTGGTGGTGGCGCTCGCTATACGCACCCCCTAATTGCAGGGCGGCAAACACCAGCGCCACCAGCCCCACCAGCCGCCAATCCTGCACCGTGTGCACCAGGCCAGCCTCCCTGGGCTTCACCATGCGCAAGCCAAAAATGGCCAGTAGCGAAAGCAGGATGCTTAGCAGTTTCCCGGTCCAGTTGAATCGCAGGCCAAAATTAGCCCAATGCCCTAGCCAGATTGGTCCCATCACTGCCAGCTCGTTCAGCCCGTACAGCAGGGCCACCAACCCAACCAGTCGCGGAGCAGTGCGCAGCTTGGTGGCGCACACGACAAGGCACAGAATTCCCCACAATAACGCGGCCATGTAAGGTTGTCTGGTTGGTGATTGGCGCAACGCATCCGCCCGCGGGCCAATAAAAAAAGCGCAATGGTTGCCCATTGCGCTTTTAATTTAATTCGTGTTACCGAAGCCTTACGCCAGGTTGTTCGAAACAGCCTTGGCCGCCAAAAACTCGCGGTTCAGAATGGCAATGTTTTCCAGCGAGATGCCCACCGGGCACTCGGCCGCGCACGAGCCGATGTTGGTGCAGGCCCCGAAGCCTTCCTTGTCCATCTGGGCCACCATGTTCTCGACGCGGGTTTTGCGCTCGACGTGGCCCTGGGGCAGCAGCGAGAGCTGCGACACTTTGGCCGACACGAACAGCATAGCCGACGCATTCTTGCAGGCCGCCACGCACGCGCCACAGCCAATGCAGGTAGCCGCCTCAAAAGCGCGGTCCGCAATCTCCTTGGGAATCGGAATCTCGTTGCCGTCGGGGGCACCGCCGGTGTTTACGCTCACGTAGCCGCCGGCCTGAATGATGCGGTCGAACGCCGAGCGGTCCACGCTCAGGTCCTTGTTCACCGGGAAAGCGTTGGCGCGCCAGGGCTCGACGGTGATGGTGTCGCCGTCCGAGAACTTGCGCATGTGCAGCTGGCAGGTAGTGGTACCCTTTTCAGGCCCGTGGCTGCGGCCGTTGATGAACAGGGCGCACGAGCCACAAATGCCTTCGCGGCAATCGTGGTCGAAAGCCACCGGTTCATCGCCCTTGCGCAACAGGTCTTCGTTCAGCACGTCGAGCATTTCGAGGAAGGACATTTCGGGCGAAATATCCTTCACTTTATACTCCACGATTTTGCCTTCGGTGTTGCGTCCTGCCTGGCGCCACACGTTCAGGGTCAGGTTCATCGGTTTAGCGTTGGGGTTGGAACCGGCCATTTTTTTGAGTTATGAGTTATGAGTTAAAAGTTGTGAGTTAAAAGAATATGGGTGAGCGGACCGAATGGCTGCTAACGCATAACTTTTAACTCATAACTCATAACTCAAATTTATTTGTAGCTGCGCTGGGTCAGCTTCACGTTTTCAAACTGCAGCTCTTCCTTGTTGAGTTTCTCGGGCTGGTTTTCGCCCTGATACTCCCAGGCCGCTACGTAAGCGAAGTTTTCGTCGTCGCGCAGGGCCTCGCCCTCGGGGGTCTGATACTCTTCGCGGAAGTGGCCGCCGCAGCTCTCGTTGCGGTCCAGGGCATCGTCCATCATCAGCTCGCCCAGCTCCAGGAAATCGGCCACGCGGCCGGCTTTTTCCAGGGTTTGGTTAAGCTCAGCCCCAGTGCCCACAATTTTCACATCGCTCCAGAACTCCTTGCGGAGCTTCTGAATCTCGACTTTGGCGTGGCGCAGGCCTTCGGCGTTGCGGGCCATGCCGCAGTACTCCCACACGAGGTGGCCCAGGGCCTTGTGGAAATCGTCGGGCGTGCGGGTACCGTTGATGCTGAGCAGGGTTTCGGTGCGGGCCTGCACGCCGGCCTTGGCTTCGGCAAAGGCCGGGTGGTTGATATCGACCGGCTTGGGGGCGTTCTGCGACAGGTAATCCCCGATGGTGTAGGGAATCACGAAGTAGCCATCGGCCAGGCCTTGCATCAGGGCCGATGCGCCGAGGCGGTTGGCCCCGTGGTCGGAGAAGTTGCACTCGCCCGTGGCGTAGAGGCCGGGGATGGTGGTTTGCAGGTTGTAATCGACCCAGAGGCCGCCCATGGTGTAATGCACGGCGGGATAAATCCGCATCGGCAGCTCATAGGGGTTTTCGCCGGTGATTTTCTCGTACATGGCAAACAGGTTGCCGTACTTCTGGCTCACCGCCTCGGCGCTCGTGCGCTGAATAATTTCGGCGAAGTCGAGGTATACGGCCAGGCCGGTGCTGCCCACGCCACGGCCTTCGTCGCACATCAGCTTGGCGTTGCGCGAGGCCACGTCGCGCGGCACGAGATTACCAAAAGCCGGGTACTTGCGCTCCAGGAAGTAGTCGCGGTCGTCTTCTTTAATATCAGCAACCTTGATTTCGCCTTTGCGCAGGCGCTGGGCTATTTCCTGGGTGGCGGGCACCCACACGCGGCCATCGTTACGCAACGATTCCGACATGAGCGTGAGCTTCGACTGATAGTCGCCGCTCACCGGAATGCAGGTGGGGTGAATCTGGGTGAAGCAGGGGTTGGCAAAATACGCGCCCTTTTTGTGGGCCCGCCAGGCGGCCGTTACGTTGCACTGCTTGGCGTTGGTGCTCAGATAGAATACGTTGCCGTAGCCGCCGGTGGCCAGCACCACCGCGTGGGCGGCGTGGTTCTCGATATCGCCGGTGATGACGTTGCGCGTTACGATGCCGCGGGCTGCGCCGTCCACCATCACGAGGTCGAGCATTTCCGAGCGGGTGTACATCTTCACTTTGCCGTAGGCAATCTGGCGGCTCAGGGCCGAGTAGGCCCCCAGCAGCAGCTGCTGCCCGGTTTGGCCCCGGGCGTAGAACGTGCGGCTCACCTGCGCGCCCCCGAAGGAGCGGTTGGCCAGCAGGCCACCGTATTCGCGGGCGAAGGGTACGCCCTGGGCCACGCACTGGTCGATGATGTTGACCGATACCTGAGCCAGGCGGTACACGTTGGCTTCGCGGGCACGGTAGTCGCCGCCCTTGATGGTGTCGTAGAATAACCGGAACACGGAGTCGCCGTCGTTCTGGTAGTTTTTAGCGGCATTGATGCCGCCCTGCGCGGCGATGGAGTGCGCGCGGCGGGGCGAATCGTGGTAGGTGAAGGCCTTCACGTTGTAGCCCAGTTCGGCGAGGGAGGCAGCGGCCGAAGCCCCGGCCAGGCCCGTGCCGACCACAATTACGTCGTATTTCCGCTTGTTGGCGGGGTTCACGAGCTTGACGTTGAACTTGTGCTTGTCCCACTTTTCGGCGAGGGGGCCTTCGGGAATTTTGGAATCCAACAGCATAGAGATACCGAGTGATGGAGTTACGGAGTGATTGTGCGACAGGTAAACAGCGGAACCCAGCAGGTGTTGGCGGGGGTATGCTTTTTTACCGTTCGGAATCCATTAAAAAGCCGAAGCCACGGCGTGGATGAGTGCGGGTACGTTCGCGGCCATTTCGCCCTGCGCGTTGGTGAACAGGAAAAAGTACAGCGGCATGGCGGCAAAACCGGCCGATACGAGGACGGCAAAGCCATAGCCCACGTACTTGATGAGCGGGGTGTACTTGCGGTGGTTCAGGCCCAGAGTTTGGAAACCGGAGCGGAAGCCGTGCCACAAGTGGTAGCCGAGGCTGATTTGGGCGGCTACGTACAACAGCACGTACCACCAGATGTGAAACGACGACACCACGGCCAGGTAGAGGTTATCGTAGTCGCGGGTTTCCAGGTTCTCGCCGCCCATGTGGCTAAGGTCGCCGGCAAAGCGGGCCCGCCAGAAGAAATTGTAGAGGTGGACAATCAGGAAAATCAGGATGATGCTGCCCAGAATGCCCATATTGCGCGAAGTCCACTCGCTGTTCTGCTCGGAGTGGTTGCTCACGTAGCCGTGGCTGCGGGCCGCCTTGTTGCGGCGGGAAAGAGAAAAGGCCTCGAAAATATGGAAGCCAAAGCCCAGCACCAGGCCCCACTCGATGGTGCGGATGATGGGATTGGTACCCATGAAATGCGAGTAGGTGTTGAACGCGGTGCCGTGGTCGTGCTTGAACAGCTGCAAATTACCAACCAGGTGAACCACCAGGAACGTACACAGAAACAGGCCCGTAAGGGACATGATTATCTTCCGGCCGATGCTGCTGGTTAAAGTTTTTGTTATCCAACTCATAAAGTAGCCAAAATTGGGACGTGAAGGGGTATGTTTATAGCGCTCAAAGGTAGGCCCCACCCGCTAACCGAACAACGGGACGGCCCGATTTTTGCCCCCGGTACGGGCTTGCACCCACATTGCCGGGGCGTGGTGAATCTATCCGCATCAGGCATCGTTAAATCCAAAGGCGTGACGAAATAATAACCCGTTCGGGCCCGTATATGTTAGGTTGCTGCCGCTTGGCGGCCGGCGGCCACAGTTCAGTACTCGTTCTTCACTTCCTTGTCATCAAGCTGGTATGATACAAATTTCTCCCTCTCGGATTAGGGTGTGGGCGCGGGTGGCGCTGCTCGTGGCCATCATTGCCGCTGGGCTGGGCCTGCGGCCCGATACGGTGTGGGCCTCGCACATTCGGGCGGGTGAAATTCAGGC
>JAYULN010000299.1:0-1923 GCA_043763525.1 Hymenobacter sp. | reverse complement strand
GCACCGACGCACTAGCCCGACAGGTAATGGCCTTACTGAACTGGCTTGCTTTGCAAGTCGATTGTTATCAAATACCTGGAAAAATGGTAGGGTAGAGTGGTCCGTGCCAACTGCAATAGCCGTGAACTTCTCCTTATAGGCGAAGGATTGGTTATCAACGGGGGCTGCCAGCGTTTGGACCACAGGTTGGCCACTGCTACTGTAAATGGTTTCGCTGGCAAATACGTGTGGGTTGACCCGGCGGCGGCGCGCCTGCGCCTGGGTAGCCCGACCCAGCCCGTCCGTGAACTGCTTAGATTCGGCCAAAATATTGCTGGTGGTATTACCGGACCCGTCGTAGGTCCGCTCGATGGTCCAATTGCGGTCCAGGTCCACTATGGAAAGGTTGGGCGGAGTGTATGCCGTAGCGGTGGTAAGAACGATGGTCGTGGTTCTGGTCCACAGCGCGATGCCCTGCACCCGTTGGTTGGTTACTTTACACGCATAACTTCCGGCATCGCCTATTACCGGTGCATCGATACGAAAAGTGGCCGACGTGGCCCCGTTAATGGGCGGCCACGTATTTCCTGCGCCTTTTTTACACCATTGATACTGATTGACGTTGCCCCAAAAGGAACAGGTCAAAACAATGGGCTCGGCAATGCTTTGCGTTTCGGAATCTTCTCCGATTGGCATTTTTTGGTCCACCCAGCTGAAGCCTCCCAGGATGGCCTGAGGTACCGCGTTAAAATTGAGCTCTAATGGTCCAAAGCAGATATTGTTATTAGAAAAGTCGGCCGAAATAGCCAGTTGACGACCTACAGAAAGGCCGCTGAAGTCCGGCATGGATGTTAGGTGGTTGTTAGCTGCGGTGAGGGTCAGCAGCTGGGGCAGACTTGCCAGTCCTTGGGGCACGTAGCCGGTCAGGTTGTTCTGGCTCAGGAGCAGCGTTTGCAGCCGCGATAGCTGGGCCAGCTCCGTGGGAATGCTGCCACTTAGCTCGTTCGTGGTAAGCATTAGCCCCGACAGTTTCTGTAGCTTGGACAGCGAGCCGGGCAAAGAACCAACCAAATGGTTGTTGCCTAACTCCACGGATGTAACATCCCCGTTGGTCACCTTAAGCCCATACCACGTGGCGAAATCATCATTGCTCAACGTTGAGGACCATGGCAGCGTGGCGGGCCAGCCGGTGTGGTATGTCCAGCCGGCACCAGCTGTACAGGTATACAGCGCTTGCAATGCTTGCAACTCCTCCGAGTCGAGGAGGAGGCCTGAGGTGGTCTAGTTAAGCAGGAGAGAATTGGGTGATGTTGTTAAGTAATTGTTGGTGAAATTGATAGGGCTTCTGATAGCCGATGCTGGAGTGGCGACGCTCGTGGTTGTAGTAGTCGAAATAAGCGGCCACACTGGCTTGAGCGTCCGCTAGGTCGGCAAATACAGGCCAGTCGTGGGCTTCGAGTTCCTCGGTTTTGAGGCGGGCCCACAAGCTCTCGGCTTGGGCGTTGTCGTAACAGTCGCCGCGTCGGCTATGCGAGAGCTGGACCTGGACGTCCTGCAGCAGGGCTTTGTAGGCGTTGCCCACGTACTGCCCGCCCCGGTCGGAGTGGACAATCAAGCCGGGGGCGGGCCGCTGGGCCAGCAGCGCCCGTTGCAAGGCACTGATAACTAGCCCTTCGGGCATGTCGGCCCGCACCTGCCAGCCCACCACGTGCTTGGTGCATCCGTCCTGAAACGCGCACAGATACGCCCAGGCCCCGCTGGCCAGCGGCAGGCAGGTGATGTCGCTCACCCATACCCGGTTGGCCTGGGTCGGGCGCGGCTGGTTGAGCAGCAAGTTGGGCGCGCAGCGCTGCCCGTGGGTCGAATCGGTGGTGCGCGGCACGAACAATTTGGGCGGCAACGCTTTCCGTTCGTGCCGGCGCAAGGCCGTGCGCAGGGCCTGGC
>JAYULN010000298.1:0-4753 GCA_043763525.1 Hymenobacter sp. | reverse complement strand
AATAAAATATTTTTCCAATTGCTCAGGAGTCAAGTCGTGAACAGGTGCTTTTTTGATGGTCATGGCGCTAAAAAACAGGTTGTTACATAACACAATTTCATCCTCAAAAAGTTTAAATCTCTTCGTACCTTTTGTTTTTTTCAATACTCAAAGGAAAAAGCTTTTATCATCCGTGAGCCTTTCTATGCCAATCATTTAGCTACGGCCATAAGTAACCTTGCCAACGAATACCTAACGCTCGCACTTTATCTACTACTATTCGGCCTCCCTTTCGCGGTGATTAGTGGCTTCCTCCGGCATCCTCTCCTCGCTTATTTATGCAATAAGGCTCGCACAAACTCCGAGTTAGTTTGGAAATCCATGGTTGCATTTGAGTTATCAGTGGTACTTATTGCATTGGTTCCTTGGCCCATTGCCTACAATCAATTCAGCCTTGTGATGGTCTGGCGCCAATCCGTGGCCATTTTCTTTTTGAGTTTGCCTTGGTTGATAGCCACTGGGCTCGCTTCGCGGAAATTAGCGGCCGCATTGGGCCTGTCTCAACGCGTCAACTGAGTTCCTCTACTACTTTGCGGCGTGAAGCTCCGCCTCCGATTGTTCGAGTTTGAAGACCTGCCCTGGTTCCCGGCCGCCATTCGGGCCGGGATGATGGATTATTTACGGTTCATGATTTCGGCCCTGGGCACCTACCGGCCCATTGCGCCGCTGCTGGCCGAGGGCCTCGCCCGCACCGGCCAAACCCACCTGCTGGAGTTGGGCGCGGGGGCCGGCGGCGGCACCGAAACCGTGCTGGCCGCCCTGCACGCGCTGGGCCAGCCCCAGGCCACCATCACCCTCACCGACCTCTACCCCCAGCCCGCCGCCTGGGCCGACATTGCCCGCCGCACCCACGGGGCCATCGGGTACGAGCCCACCGCCGTGAACGCGCTGGCCGTGCCGGCCCACCTACCGGGCTTCCGCACCATTTTTTCGGCATTTCACCACTTCCCGCCCCCGGCGGCCACGGCCTTGCTGCGCGATGCCGTGCGGACCGGCACCGGCATCGGGGTATTCGAGGGCGCGGGCAAGCACTGGGCCGAGCTACTTTTGGCGGTTTCGGTGCTGCCGGTGGCGCAGTTGCTACTCACGCCGTTTTTTCGGCCGTTCCGGCTCAGCCGGCTGGTGTTCACGTACTTGGTTCCAATTATTCCGCTTTGCACCATCTGGGACGGTTCAGTGTCACTGCTGCGCATGTACTCGACGGCGGAGCTGCTGGCCCTGGCCCACGCAGCCGACCCGGCCGGCCACTTTACCTGGCAGGCGGGCAAAAAATGGCACTGGTGGGGGCCGCGGGTAACGTACCTGGTGGGCTGGCCGACCCAAAATCAGTTAGCAGGAAACAGTTATCAGTAAGCGTGGCCATTCATAATCTTGCGTTTTTCGACACCTTTGCCCATCTTCAATTACTAACTGCTCACTGTTAATTGTTAACTGCTTACAAAAAAGCGCTGCCGCTGCTGCGCATTCCCTTTTCCGTGTACCTCATGCCCGTGTTCTGGTTTGGGCTAAGCGCCCTGCGCGGGCCCTGGAGCGGGTGGCGGGCGGCGGGCGTGTTCGTGGTGCTGCACCTGCTGGCTTACCCGGCCTCCAACGGCTACAATTCTTACTACGACAAGGACGAAGGCAGCATCGGCGGGCTGAAAGCGCCCCCTAAGGTTACGCCCGAGCTGCTGCACCTGGTGTGGCTGTTTGATGCGCTGGCCGTGGCGGGCGCGGCGCTGCTGGGCGGGCCGTTTGCCGCGCTGGTGGTGGTGTATTTACTGGTTTCGAAAGCGTACAGCTACGAAGGAATCCGGCTCAAGAAATACCCGCTGCTGAGCACGCTGGTCGTCGTCGTGTTCCAGGGTGCGTTCACGCTGCTGATGACGCAGGTGGGCGTAGGGGCCAGTCCGGCGCAGCTTTTCGAGAAAACCAACTTGCTGCTGGCGCTGGTCAGCACGCTGTTTTTGTGCGGCTCCTACCCGCTCACGCAGGTGTATCAGCACGAAGAAGATGCCCGACGCGGCGACCGCACCCTGAGCTTGCGACTGGGCATTCGGGGCACCTTTGTGTTTGCGGCCGGGGGCCTGCTGGCGGGGGCCGCCGCACTGGGCCTGGCCTACTGGCTGCGCCAGGAAATGCGCCCGCTGCTGCTGTTTCTGGTGGCCACGGGGCCGGTGGTGGTGCTGTTCGGCCGCTGGGCCTGGGCAGTGTGGCACAACGCGCGGGCGGCCGATTTCGAGCACACCATGCGCATGAACCAGGTGTCGTCGCTGTGCCTGAGCGCGGCGTTCATCGCCATGCTGCTGTGGCGGTAAGCTCCGGTGGAGTTCGGCCTTAGTTTTCGACGGTTACCTGCACCACCCCGGCCGTGCCCCTGTCTCCGTGAAGAACGGTGTTGCTGATTCCCGTCAGAAATTTAATGGCCTTACTAGCTTGCGAAGGCACATCGGCAACGGCGGCGGCGACGACGGGGCCGCTCAATTGGCGACCGTTCACCACGCACAGCAACCGGTAGTCGTGTACGACAGTGTCGGGAACGCTGCGGCGCGCGGCTTCCCAGGCTTCGCGGGTAGCCGCCGGAACTCCGGTGAAACACACTGGCATTTGCGACGGGTCGTTTCGGAAAGTGCGACGGGCATCGGCCCGCAGGCGCTCGCGCAGGGCGGCTACCTGCGCCGGAAACGGCAACGGCTGCACCCGCGCCAGCCAGGCTGCCAATGCTTCGGTGGGCACATTCGAAACGGTAGCGGGCGGTTTTTGGGCCAGGCACGAGGTACTGCTCGCAAGTAGTAGTCCAAACAGGAATAGTTTACTTGATAAGTAGTTCATTGGTGAAGAGAAAATCATGAAACTCTAAACGAGCGCAACCAGGGACCCGGAACACCAAACGGGGCGAATGTTTTGATTGATGCGTGGAGCATGCATTGTGCATCCCAATTTGATTCAAAAAAAATGGCAGCTACCAGCTGCCGCCACGATGCTCCCGACCGCTTTTCACCCTTTGACGGGCTCGACCGTACACATGTACAAGGCTCACGTATTTTTCTTCCTGCTTATGCGAACTCCGTGGTTTCTCCTGCCGCTGCTAGCGGCCTGTAATTCAACTCCTTCAGCCGTTAATGAGGGCACGGTTTCGCGCGTGGCTGACCGCCAGGGCCACGCCGCCGCCGCCCTGCCCGCGCCCGATACGGCCCGCGCCAAAGCCGTGTCGGCCCACGGCGATACCCTGCGCGTGGTGCGCCAGCGGCACAATTTCAGCAACCCCAAAGGGCCGGCCGACTTGTTCCAGCTGGTTTTTCGCGGGCCGTCCATTCTGGAAGGCACCGGCGAGTTCACCATTACCGACCCCAGCGGGCAGGTCGTCTTCCGCGAAATGCTGACCGAGCCCGACCTCGAAGCGGCGCTGGTGTACGAAATGAAAGGCCCCACCGCCACCCGTGCCGAGCGCGAAACCTTCGTGCTGCGGCGACTGGCGCGGTTTTTTCTGCCGTCGCAGTTCCGCACGCCGGCCGTTGGCCCGAAGGAAACTTTCCCCGGCGGCCTCGAAAACCTCGACCGGGCCACCTGGAACGACCTGCGCCAGCGGCCCGATGCCATTGGCTTCGGGTACCTCAAAGGCAAGGAAGACCGGCGGGCCATTGCGTGGTCGCCGCTGAAAAAGCAGACGGTGCGGGTGCGCTGAAAGGCCGCGCTACTTCAGCAGCTGCTCCAGCCCCGCCCGCAGCTGCGCATACGGCTGGTAGCCACGGGCCAGCACGTAGCCCTGCTCGCCAATCCGCAGCACGGCGGTGGGGAAGCCCTGAGCCCCGATGCGGGCCACGGCGGCAAATTCCTGCTGCGCGGCGCGGGCGGTTTCGGGCGCGGCGAAGTACCGCTGAAACTCGGCCGCATCCACCCCGAACGGGGCCAGCAAGATGTTGTAAAACGTCGGCTCGTTCAAATCCTGGCCATCGCGAAAAAGCGCCGTTTGCACGGCGTGGGCGAAGGCGACGGCGCGGGCCGGAGCCTGCGTAAGCTGGCGAAACGCAACAATGGCCCGGCTCGGCGGCTCCGAATCGTAGCGGTAGCTGCCGGCCGCCCCCAAGGCGGTGAACGCCGCACCGAATTGCACCCCGGTTACGGATTCCACCTCGGTCAGGGCATTTTTGAGGTAGTCCCAGCTGCTGGCAATCGGGCCGGCATCGTCGCCCCGCACCATGCCGCCGCAGAGGACCGACACGTCGATTCGGCCCGCAAATTCGAGTTGAATCTGATTAATAACCGGGCTCATGCCGTAGCACCAGCCGCACAGCGGGTCGTGGAGGTAGAGCAGTTCAGGCAAGTGGGCGGCAGCGTCGGGCATCATCGAAATAAAAAATAATTGGCCACAAAAATAGCCCCCGTCGGCTGCTGCGCGAGTCGTGCCCGCCGCCCCGCAAAATTCGCGGGCCGGCAATGAATTTATTTCCTGACCCGCCGGTTAGCCCGACACTACCTTATGAATTTGTCTGATTCCAATAATGAGCCATATGATTATCTGATACGCTATTTAGCAAAAAAGCCCCGCTGCACTATGCAACGGGGCTTTTTTTGCTAAATAGCGGACTCTTTAGCCGTTCATCGCCAATAAAAATTCTTCGTTGTCCTTGGTGCCTTTGATGCGGTCCTTGAGGAATTCCATGGCCTCGGTGGCCGTCATGTCCGACATGAACTTGCGGAGCACCCACACGCGGCTCAGCTCGTCTTTGGTCAT
>JAYULN010000297.1:0-1924 GCA_043763525.1 Hymenobacter sp. | reverse complement strand
CCGTGTCAGTTTCCATAACGGCAATGGGCGCGCCCACGGCCACTACCTGGCCTTCCTGCACCAGAATTTCAGTCAATACACCAGCATAAATGGCCGGTACTTCGGTGTCAACCTTGTCGGTGGCCACTTCCAGCACCGATTCGTCCTGCTCAATTGCATCGCCGACTTGCTTGAGCCATTTCAGGACGGTGCCTTCCATGATGCTTTCGCCCATCTTGGGCATCGTCATTTCCACTCGTGCCATATTAGGAGGGGTATTTTGGGAATTAGGGTGGGGGTGGGAGTTTAGTGCCGCAAAGGTAGCCAGAAAGCCGAACGCCCCCGGCGCGAGAGGCGGCGGGGGCGTTAGAAAGATTTTTCAATCAGTAATCTGAATCTCCGGGATGCCCTCCTCCGTCAAATCTCCGCCCGTTTCCAGCGCGGTTTTCTGAAACTTTGAGAAGCAGATGCTGCGGTTCGAGGCGTATTTACTGGTGGGGTCGTTAATGATGACGACGTGCTCAAACTTGCCAAATTCCTTGCCTTCGTATAGCAGGGTTTTCTTGATGCCCAGGCCGGGCTTGTTTACTACGTCGACGTAGATGTTGCGCCCGCCCTTGGAACCCGGCTTCGCAAAAAGTACCGTGGTTTCGATGCTGCCATTGCAGGCATCGGCGCAGGAAGTGAGGGTAGCGGCGCTAACTACGCAAGCCAGTATCCTCTGGGAAAAAAAAGCCATAGGTACAATTAGGACTGAAAAGGGTCGTAAACGGTCAAATTCGGAATTGAAGCAAAATCATCCACACTACGCGTAGCTAGTATCAAATCAAATTCTATCGCCGTGGCCGCAATCAGCGAATCCCCTAGCGTCATGCGCCGCTGCTGCCGCAGGCGTATCGCCGTATCGATGATATTGGGGGTGGTAGGCAGCAGGGTGATAATAGCAAACAACGAGCTGAAATACAACGCATCCACTGCTTCCAGTCTTGAAATCCCAGTGTTTCTACTTTGGAAATAAGCGAGGCAAATTCTGTCTGTTCAACGCCAACGGCCGCAGAAACTGATGCGCTTCTGCGGCCGAATAAATCAGCAGGTTGCTGTCGAGGAGGTCGGTCATTAGTCGCGGCCCGGTAAGGGGCGGTCAGCGCGAATTTCACGCTGCCAAGCCACCGGGTCCGGTATGCTCGCGCCGCTGCCGCCCCGTGCAATGATGCGCAGGTAGTGCTGCCGCCTAACTTCTGTCATGAGCGCAGCTGGGGAAGCCTTGCTAATTAGACTAAGTAGTCAAACATAAGTATTCGGTAGTCAGATCCAATGTTAAATCTTGATTGACAGCAGGTTGATGTCCGACTACTGACTACTTAATACTGGCTACCTACTTAAACCGTTTATTTGAAGCCATGTTCAAGAACGAATAATAGCATCTAAATCAGAGTTTAGGTTCTTTTCACTCGCGTGTTTGATAGCATTGAACAACTGTTCAAATGAATCAAATAATTCTGCATTCTGGTTGGCTTTCTCTTTATCCCGATTTGTCACAGAAACACCCTTTTCAGTAGCCGCGTTCTTTATTGTGAGTCTGTACGTTTTTGCGGGAAGGTCAGGGTCTTTGCGATTTAAGACATGATATTCTACTCCTCCAGAAATATCATTGAGTGATAAGTCAAATTGAACAGCAGTATTACCCTTAATCTTACATCTGAAAACATTGCATCTGTCGTTTTTCTCAAGCTTAGATACTATACCCCTTGAATCAGATTTTAAAATTTCGGCCATTCTCCTGGCGAAAGAGACGAAATCAGAATTTTCCATAATAATACTTTAGTTTAAGGTATCAATCTTGACTTAAATCGTCGAGAAATCAAACGAATTCTCCAGGAAAGCCGTCGTGAAATTGCCTTCGCGGAACTGCTCGTTATCCATCAGCGCTAGGTGGAAAGGGATA
>JAYULN010000296.1:0-1926 GCA_043763525.1 Hymenobacter sp. | reverse complement strand
GCAGGCCGGGTTGCAGCCTTTTCTGGCGGTCGGCCAGCAGGCCCTCCAGGTCGAGGCTGCCGAGCACCCGGTCTTCGGTAGCGCCCAAGGGCAGGTTGACGAAGGGCGCGGGCAATGCCTGGGCTTCGGCCGCGGGCTGGTGGCAGGCCGGGCACAGGTCGGCGGGGTGGCCGGGCTCGCAGTTAAACGGGCAGCCCGGAATGGTCAGGATGGAGGGGAGCAGCTCGGCCAGGCCGCGCACGGCGGTGGTTTTGGCCGTGCCCTTGTCGCCGCGCAGCAGCACGCCGCCGAGGCCGGGGTTCACGGCGCACAGCAGCAGGGCTTGCTTCAGGGAATCCTGCCCGACCAGGGCGGCAAAGGGGTAGTGCATGTGCTTTTTTGCGTTGGAAAATACGGTGGTCAGGCGTTGACCTCTTTAGATTTCACGATTCATTACGAGCTTCCAGCAGCGTCTCGCTCTGCAGATACACCGCTTGCAATGCCGCCAGCAGCTCGGGGGGCGGCGCGGCCCACATGCCCCGCTGCGCGGCTTCCAGCAGCCGCTCGGCAATGGCATTCAGCGCCCACGGGTTGCTCTCGGCGAAGAACTCCTGCATGCCCGCATCGAGGGCGTAGGTCGCGGCCACCTGCTCGTACATCCAGTCGTCCACTACCTTGGCCGTCGCATCATAGCCAAAGAGGTAGTCCACCGTGGCGGTCAGCTCCAGGCCGCCCTTGTAGCCGTGGCGCTGGATGCCGGCCAGCCAC
The DNA here is from genome assembly GCA_043763525.1 of Hymenobacter sp. Taxonomy (GTDB): domain Bacteria; phylum Bacteroidota; class Bacteroidia; order Cytophagales; family Hymenobacteraceae; genus Hymenobacter. The sequence continues at coordinate 1,179 of JAYULN010000296.1, read as the reverse complement.
TTCGGGTTGACGACGCGGGAGCGGAACACGCGCAGGGTTTCCTCCTTGAGGTCGCGCACGGCCGGGCGGGCGGGGTCCTGCGTATCGCCAAAATAGTGCTTGGGCTGCTGGCCGGTGAGGCTGCGGATGGTGGCAATCATGCCGCCGTGAAACTGCAGGTAGTCGTCGCTGTCGAAGATGTCGTGCTCGCGGTTGTCCTGGTTGTGCAGGGCCACCTCCACGCCCGCCAGGCGCTGCCGGAACTCGGGGCGGGCGTCGGTGCCGCTCGCGGCGCGGGAATAGGCGTAGCCGCCCCAGTTCACGTAGGCCTGGGCAAAATCGGCGTCGCCGCGCCAGTTCTTTTCGTTGATGAGCGGCAGGATGCCCGCGCCGTAGCTGCCCGGCGCGGCCCCAAAAATGCGGTAGCCGGCGCGTTGCTCGGCCTCCTCGGCGGGCACGTTCTGGGCGTGCAGCTCGGCGAGGTCGCGCAGGTAGTGCTGGCGCACGAAATTCTGGTCGAGCGGCTCGTCGAGGGCCAGCACGAGCTGCACGGCATCGTCGAGCAATTCAATGAGGTGCGGAAAGGCATCGCGGAAAAAGCCGCTGATGCGGGTCGTTACGTCGATGCGCGGGCGGCCCAATTCGGCCAGCGGGATTACTTCCACGCCGGTTACGCGGCGGCTTTGGGCCTGCCACACGGGGCGCACGCCCAGCAGGGCCAGGATTTCGGCCACGTCGTCGCCGTGGGTGCGCATGGCGCTGGTGCCCCACACGCTCAGGCCCACGCTTTGGGGGTAGCGGCCGGTTTCCTTGAGGTGGCGGGCCAGCACCTCGCGGGCCAGCTGCTGGCCCACTTCCCAGGCCGCCTGCGAGGGCAAGGCGCGGGGGTCCACGGCGTAAAAATTGCGGCCCGTGGGCAGAATGTGGGCCATGCCCCGCGTGGGCGCGCCGCTCGGCCCGGCCGGCACGTAGCCGCCCGAGAGGCCGTGCAGCAGGTTGGCCACCTCGTCGTAGGTCTGGGCCAGGTTGGGCAACAGCTGCTGGCCCACGTAGGTCAGCGTGTGGCGCACGCCGCTTAGTTCCGGTTGCGTGGGCGGCAGGTTCAGCGTTTCAAACAGCACCTGGTCGAGGGCCGCCGGCCGGAAGCGTTGCTGCTGCCAGGCCAGCAGCAGGTGCTTGGCCAGCTCGTCGAGCACTTCG
>JAYULN010000295.1:0-1927 GCA_043763525.1 Hymenobacter sp. | reverse complement strand
TGCTCTGGTACTTGCGCACGAGCTGGTTGAACGCCAGGTTGCGGCTGGCGGGGTCCTGGAACTTGAGGAGTATTTCGTGGTCTTCCAAACGCGAAGGGAATCTTGCCTGGGCGGCGAAGGCAGGGGTTGGACGGCAAAGTAAGGGCTGCGTTTAATCGGCAGCGCTAAGAAAGGCCGCCACCGCCCGCAAAGCGGTAATCATCCCTATATTGGAGGCACCCTGGCGCGAGAGCAATCAGCCAGCCCTCCGCAAAAACCGCCCCGCCACCAAACGGCGGGGAATTTAACGCCACCAACCCATGAATACCTACACTTCCGCTGCTCAGCTAATTGTCGCCTTATCCGTCGGATACGTGTGGATATTTCGCTTCGACAACATCGTAACTGAATTCAGACAGTACGGACTGAGCGATTTGACCCGCACGATGGTGGGCGCGACTAAAATCGTATTGGCCACGCTACTGGTCGCCGGCATCTGGTATCCGGCCCTGGTGCTGATTCCCGCGCTGCTGATGGCCTTGCTGATGGCCGCCGCGCAATATTTTCACTTCAAGGTGCATAACCCCTGGAGCAAACATCTGCCCTCGTTGTTTCTTCTGGTGCTGTGCGTTTTTATCGCGGCCGTCTCCCTAAAATTAATTGCCTAATGCGTTTATTTCTCGCCCTCGTTTTATTCTCCAGCCTGTCATTTTTAATTTACGGAATTGCTTATTTTAAATCACCCAACATGAAAAGCGAGTTCAAGCGCTTTGGATTGGAAAAACAAGGAATGCTGGTGGCTATTCTGGAAGTACTGGGTGCAATAGGCCTGCTGGTGGGCCTCGCCGTCAACCCCATTATGCTGATTTCTGCGGGCGGCCTGGCTTTGTTGATGCTGTTGGGCGTGGCCGTCCGGCTCAAGATTGGCGACAGCGTATTGGTTTGCCTGCCGGCGTTTGCCTTCATGGTATTGAACGCTTATATTTTTTACAAGGCACTACCGCAGTAAGCAGTTATCAGGAGCCCGTTAATTAATTGGCGGTAGTCTGTCAGCGAGTGGTGCGATGCCAGTTCAAACCACTATTATCACAATAAAAGCCCCCGCAGCTTCTGAAACTGCGGGGGCTTTTTAATTTCTGTAGAAGCTTATTTCCGGCGCTTCATCACGGCTTCCACGGCCGCCACGATGGCGGCTTCGTTGAGCTTGTATTTCTCCATCAGCTGGTCGGGGGTGGCGCTTTCGCCAAAGCTGTCGTTCACGGCCACCATTTCCAGGGGCAGGGGCTCTTCGCGGGCCAGCAGCTGGGCGATGCTGTCGCCGAGGCCGCCGTTCATCTGGTGTTCTTCGGCGGTTACCACGCAGCGGGTTTTGCGGGCTGAGGCGAGGATGGCCTGGGCATCGAGCGGCTTGATTGTGTGAATGTTAATGATTTCGGCGTTGATGCCCTTTTCGGCCAGGAGCTTGCCGGCGAGCACGGCCTTCCAGACCAGGTGGCCGGTGGCGAAGATGCTCACGTCGGTGCCTTCGTTCAGCAGCACGGCTTCGCCGATGACGAACTGCTGGTCGGCGGGCGTGAAGTTGGGCACCACGGGGCGGCCGAAGCGCAGGTACACCGGGCCGTGGTGGTCGGCAATGGCGATGGTGGCGGCTTTGGTCTGGTTGTAGTCGCAGGGGTTGATAACGGTCATGCCGGGCAGCATTTTCATCATGCCCAGGTCTTCCAGAATCTGGTGGGTGGCTCCGTCTTCGCCGAGCGTGAGGCCGGCGTGGGAGGCGCAGATTTTCACGTTTTTATCAGAGTAGGCAATGCTCTGGCGAATCTGGTCATACACGCGGCCGGTGCTGAAGTTGGCGAAGGTGCCCGTGAAGGGGATTTTGCCGCCAATGGTCATGCCGGCGGCTACGCCCATCATATTGGCCTCGGCAATGCCCACCTGGAAAAACCGC
>JAYULN010000294.1:0-4767 GCA_043763525.1 Hymenobacter sp. | reverse complement strand
AACCAGCTGGCCATTGATGCCCTGCACGACCTGGTGCAGCCCGCCATCCGGTTCGAGTCGCACTATTTCTCCGACGCCGATTCGGCTCTGCACTGGGTCTGCGAAGGCACCGGCCGCCTGCCCGCGCTGCTGGCCGAGTGGCACGCCCGCTAGCCGCGTCTCATGTCACCGCCAGCACCCACACCGTTTTGCCGTTGAACACAGCTTGCCCCCCGGCCCGCAGCCCCTTCAGCGCTACGGCTACCGGCGCGGCGGGCGATACGGCAAACACATCTACCCCGTCGAGCTTGCCCGCGCTGATGCTGATGTAGAACTGCCCCATGCTGGTGCTCACCAGCGCACCGGGGCGCACGGTATCGCAGGTCGCTTCGGGATTGATGCGGCCCAACTCGGCTTGCAGCTGCTGGGCCTGCTGCATGTGGGCGGCGTTGCGGTCGCGCTCGGCGTTGGCCATTTCGCGGCCGGTTTCATACTTATCGCCGGCGCTGCTCTTGGTTTCGGAAGAAGACGATTCCTGGGCCGACTGCATGGCGGTACGGGCGGCGCTGATGCGCTGTTCGATGAAAGCCTGGCAGAGGGCGTGGAGGGCAGGTTTGGTTAACTTGTTTGTGCTTCCCATTCCAAAGATTCGTTGACTTTTAAATCCCAGCCCACAAGTTTTTTGCCCAATTCATTAATCGAGGCTGGCTCTGCCAAAATTGAAAATTCCAGTCGGCACCTGAGGGGCATTCTCTCACAATTATCAAGTATTACCTGAAGAGCAGTGTGCCCCATAGGGTCAATACAATAAGCTTTAAGAAGCAAAAAGCCTGGACCCTGACCAGTGTCCTCTAAGTACTGGTATGCTATTTCCTGTTCGCTACCGAACGGAAACTGTACCAGCGCCTCACCAAATCTTTGGAATTCATCACTATAACCGAAGAATGACATTGACTCTGACAACCCTTCCGTAGCGACTGTTACGGTAAAAGTACAGTAGTCGTCATAATCCGTCAATCCAACAAAATTTATTGCCCCTGTCTTCATTTCTGGTTCGCATAATTAAGTCCTTCCGCCACCTTCCTATCATTCCCCAGCCGCGGCACCTTGTTCTGCCCGCCCAGACGGCCCAGGCTTTTTATGGAGCGCCATAAAGCAGCATCCAGCAGCTGAAGAGGCGGAGAAACTCGTGCATGGGGCAAAATTACTGGCTTATTTCCGCTTCACTTTATTGAGGTTGCGTAAGTCGGCCGCGTCTTTGTGGCGGCCGGTGCTGGCTTTGTTCTTGCGCAAATCGGCCAAGCTGATGAAATTAACAACTATCCCATCCCAGGTTGAAGGCTCGCAGGCCGCGTAGCAATCAGCGAATGTTACGCCATCGATTTCGTTTAGAATATCGATGCGTACCGGCGCGACACCCAGCTGAATGATTCCGCCCGGGGCCAGAAAGTCGGCTTCCCGGTACATGCTGCCAAACCCAAAATCACGCATCACCTGGACCAGCAGGGCAGCATTTGCCGGGCTGACTTCCACCCATACATCAATATCGCCAGTGAAACGCAGGTAGCCATGATAGGCTACTGCGTAGCCGCCCACCACCATGTACCGGACTTTATGAGCGTTTAATAGCTCGATAAACTCTTTGAAGTCTTGGTCCAGGGAATTGGCTAGGGGCATGGCGATAGATGAACCAAATGGATTGGATGCGCAAGTGTTCCAGTGCGGCCAGGCGCTCCTGGGGCGTTTTTGTCAGCCAATAAGCAAGGTCTTCACTCTCCTGGTCGGCGTGCAAAGTAGTTTTGCGGGTTACGGTTTTATCGAGGCGAAGCATGGCTAAAGTTACGGATTTTAGTCCATCAGGATGAGCCCTTCCGCCACCTTCCTATCATTCCCCAACCGCGGCACCTTGTTCTGCCCGCCCAGGCGGCCCAGGCTTTTCATGTAGCGCTGGAAGACCCCGGCGGGCAGCGGCGTGAGTTGGAGCGGCACGAGGATGTTGCCTTTTCGCAAGTCATCATAATACGTGTTACGCTCGCGCAGCGCAGTATCCAAAGCGGCGGCGAAAGCAGCCGCATCGTGCGGGGGGCGGGCGAATTCCACCAGCCACTCGTGGCGCGAGAGCGTGGCGGGGTCGTCGCTGACGAGTGGGGCCACGGTGAATTCGATAACTTCGACCTCGGGAAACTGGGCCATGACTTCGCGCAGGGCCTGCTCCACCTCCTCCCCTATCACATGCTCGCCGAAGGCCGAGAGGAAGTGCTTGATGCGGCCCGTGACCACCACGCGGTGCGGCCGCAGGCTCACGAAGCGCACCGTGTCGCCGAGGGAGTAGGCCCACAGGCCGGCGTTGGAGGTGAGGATGACGGCGTATTGCTTGTCCAGCTCCACGTCGGCGATGGTGAGGCGGGGCGCGTCGGGCTCGAAGAACCGTTCGGCGGGCACGAACTCGAAGAAGATGCCGCTGTTCAGGAGCAGCAGCAAACCGGGGTTGCCGGGCTCGTCCTGGAAGGCCAGAAAGCCTTCGGAGGCCGGGAATAGCTCGATGCTATCCACCGGCCGGCCGATGCTTTCGAAGAGCTTGGCGCGGTAGGGCTCGAAGTTGACGCCGCCGTAGACGAACAGGTTAAAATCGGGAAACAGGTCCTTGATGGGCCGGCCGGTGCGGGCCGTGAGGCGGTCGAAATACATCTGCACCCAGGGCGGGATGCCGGATATCAGGGTCATGGGCTGGCCCAGCGTTTCGTCCACGATGCGCTCCAGCTTGGTTTCCCAGTCTTCGATGATATTGGTTTCGTAGCTCGGCAGCTGGTTGCGGCGCAGGTAGGCCGGTACGTGGTGGTTGGCGATGCCCGAGAGCCGACCGGTGCGGATGCCGTGGTGCAGCTCCAGCTCGGGCGAGCCCGACAGGAATATCAGCTTGCCATCGAGAAACTGGCTGCGGCCGGTGCGGTGGATGTAGTGCAACAGCGCATCCTTGGCCCCGTTGATATGGTTCGGGATGCTGTCGCGGGTAATCGGAATATACTTGGTGCCCGAGGTGGTACCGCTGGTTTTAGCCAGGTACAGCGGCCGGCCGGGCCAGAGCACGTCGGCCTCGCCGGCCTGGGTGCGGTCGAAGTAGGGCTTGAGGGCTTCGTAGTCGCGCACGGGCACCTGCCGGGCCAGGTCGGCGGGCGTGCGGATGCCGCCCAGGTCGTGGGCGCGGCCGAAGGCGGTGCCAGCGGCGGCGGCGGTCAGCTGCGTCAGTAGCTCGCGCTGGGTGGTTTCGGGGCGGTACTGCCAGCGCTGGTAGCGCCGGGCAACGTAGCGGGCCAGCGGCCGGCTCAGGGCAGATTTCAGTCCCATAAATCCGATATAAAACGCCATTGGTGAGGCCACGAAGGTACGTTGGCCGAGTTTGCGGGCTTCGCGACTGGCAACCCGCGTAGCTTGCCGCCGTTAACCCAATCACTCATTCACCATCTCACTCATTCACCACATCATGGCAGACCACAAAGGCACCGCCGCCTGGACCGGCGACATCAAAGGCAGCGGCACCCTCAGCACCGAAAGCGGCCTCCTCAATGCTCCCTATTCCGTAGGCAGCCGCTTCGAAGGCAAGCCCGGCACCAACCCCGAAGAGCTTATCGGCGCAGCCCACGCCGGCTGCTACACCATGTACCTCACCAGCGTGCTCACCAAGCACGGCCACACGGTGCATACCATCAACACCACCAGCACCGTGACGATGAACCCCAATAACGGCCATCCCGTCATCGAGCGCATCCACATCAGCACCGAAGGCCACGTAAGCGGCGGCAACATCACGGCCGACGACTTCCAGAAGCACGCCGAAGACGCCAAGGCCAACTGCCCCGTGTCGAAAGCCCTCAGCGCCGTGCCCGAAATGACGGTAGAAGCCAAGTTTGTGGGGTAACCACGGGATTGGTTTGACCAACCCGAACGAACAATAAGGAACGTCATGCTGAGCTTGTCGAAGCATCTCTACCGCATAAGTAAATCCTTTCGACTGGATTACTATCGCAGTAGGGATGTTTTGGCAAGTTTGGCATGACGTTCTGCTTTATGTTCTGACGTCCCTTGGTCCCCTATCTTTTTGCGACTGATAACCGACAACCAGCAACAAACCGCTAAATTTGTCGCTATGCCCACTGGTACCACCCGCATTCGCCTTCGCCCCGCCAACACCTCCCGCGTTCCCTTTTGGGGCCAATTAGCCATCGGCGGCTTCTGGCTGGCCTACGTGCTGTTTTCGATGTGGGACAATTCCGGCACCAAAGACTACCACTTCCTGCATTGGGTGTTCCTCGTGTTCACGTTCGTGTACATCGGCTACGTGCTGGTGAACAACGCGCCCATTTTCGGCACCCAGAGCTACCTCGAGTTCACGCCCGGCTACATCGTGCATAAAAACGGCCTGTTCCGACCCAAGCAGGTGTTTGCCGCCGAAACCATTGCTTCGCTCGAATTGAAGTCCTTCGCCCTGCGGGTGCGCCAGAAAGACGGCGAAATCTACGCCCTGAACCTGCGCGAAGTAAAAGGCAAAATGCGCAAGCAGCGATTCCGCGAGCAGGTGCGACAGTTTGCCACCCAGCACGGCGTGCAACTGACCGAAAGTAGCCCCGCCGCCACGGCCTAAGGCCAGCCCATACTCTCAATAGTCAGCCAAAACCAACAAAGAGCCGCAAGCAATTGCGGCTCTTCTGCGTTCAACCCCAAGCCAATTCTAATCGGCCGCGGCCTACTTCTTGGCGAATTTCTTCCGCAGCTCGTCCACCTGGTCGCGGA
>JAYULN010000293.1:0-1930 GCA_043763525.1 Hymenobacter sp. | reverse complement strand
CGCTACCCGCACCCCATGAACTCCTGGCACGGCCCCAGCATGAGCGTGGTGAACGACACCTACACCATGCTGCACGGCACCAACTTCGGGGCCAAGCTCGAAACCCCACCCACCCACCCCGGCCTGCTGAGCATGGTACTGCCCTGGCTCTCGGGCAAGCAGCACCACGAAATGCTGCGCGATGCCGACCACCTCGGCTCGTTCATCGTCCTCACCCGCGACCGCGACGGGGGCCGGGTTTCCATCGACAAAAATGGCATGCCGCTGATTGACTACGCGCTGTCGGATTTCGACCGAGCCAACATGCTCGAAGGCGTGCGCGCCGCCGCCCAGATTCATGTCGCGGCCGGGGCCAGCACCGTGTACCTGCCCCACAACACGCTGCCCACCCTGCACACCCAATTTGGGGCGCTGCTGAACCCCGATGTGCTCGACAAGCTGCCCCACCTCAACTGGAAACCCAACCAATTCGGCCTCTACAGCGCCCACCAGATGAGCACCTGCCGCATGGGCGGCGACGCGGCCACTCACCCGCTCAAGCTCAACGGCGAAACCGTGGAGGTGCAAAACCTCTTCGTGGCCGACGGCTCGGCCTTCCCGGCGTGCAGCGGGGTAAATCCCATGCTCACGATTATGGCGCTGGCGCATTTCACAGCCCAGGGAATGAAAACCAGTCGGCCGGCAGAAGCAATTAGCAGTGAACAGTTAGCAGTGAGCAACTAGAAAGTCGTGTACCTTTCAACTGCTCACTGTTAACTATTAACTGCTGTTACGCACCACCTTGACTGATTGCTTGGAAAGGGCCTTTGCTGAAGCAGCTGCAGTCTCTTGCTGAAGCGGAGGCGCAATCAGTGCGTAACATCAGCTATTAACTGCTCACTGTCTCTTGAAACGCCCGCTCCTGCCCTACCTGCTGTTGCTGCCGCTGGTGGTGGTGCTGCTGTTTGGCAACTGCGGCGGTGGGGTGTCCAGTTTTCTCAGCCGCATGGGGCCGGCTGGGCGCGCACGGTTCCGGGAAATCATCGGGCACCGACAGGCGTTGCGCGACTCTGCCCGGCACGAGTTAAAAGGCCGGGCAAAGCGCGAGGCCCTTTGGCGCATCGAGGACAATACCGATGCCCGACTACACGAACTGCTCCCCGATGAGTACGACCAGCGCAAGCTGCACCACCGCCGCAACAAGATTGAGCGGCAGCTGCACAAAGAGCAGCCCGAACTGAGGTTGGGCCAAAAGATGGGACAGTAGCCCTGTTTCCGCAGTTGAGATGAGAAAATTTGGAACTGCATTTTCTTATCGGTTCGCACCCCAATGTGCTTTACTGCGTACTGGTTGGAACATTGTTATTCTCGCACGCCATGCGCTCCACTAACCTTGCCGCACTGCTGCTCTTGAGCCTCACCACGGCCAGCTGCTCCATTTTCCATCGCAACAAGCCTGCCCCGGTAGTCGAAACCGTGCGCACGGCCGACTCGCCCACGCCGCCCGCCGCCGCCCGCGACCTGGCCGATGTGATGGCCACCGACCTCCAGCTCACGCCCGACCAAACCGATAAAGTCCGCACCATCCTCAACGGCACCGTGGAGCAAGCCAACGCCGCCAAGGCCAAGCTCGCGCCCAAATCGCCCCAGCTAATGAGCGAGCTGAAGCGCATCAATATCACCTCGCAGCAGCAATTGAAGCTGGTGCTCGGCCCCACCAAGTTCAAGCAGCTGCAAGCCAACCAGCGCAAAATGGCCGCTCAAATGCAGCAGCGGCAGAAATAGCCCGGCGCGTTATTGGTAGCGCGGAGCTTCCGGCTCCGATGCCAGCTGCAATGGCGCCACATCGGTATCCTCGTACACCTCAGCCAGCGGCAGGCGCAGGTTCAGGTCCGCGATTTCGAGGATGTCGGTGGGGTCGCTGAGCACGGTGTAAATCCACTGGCCCAGG
>JAYULN010000292.1:0-1931 GCA_043763525.1 Hymenobacter sp. | reverse complement strand
AAGGTGGCGTACAGAATAAGGACGAACGTGGCCACCACCAGCGCAAACGCGGTGCGCAGGCCGGTGCGGCGCTTCTGCCACAGCACCATGCCGTGCAGCGAGGCCACCAGCACCAGCCACGGAATGTACACGGCGTTTTCGACTGGGTCCCAGTTCCAGTAGCCGCCGAAGTTCAGGGTTTCGTAAGCCCAGTAGGCACCCATTACCACGCCCACGCCCAGCACGCCCCCGCCGATAAGCGTCCAGGGCAGGGCTGGTTTCACCCAGGCGGTCAGCTCTTTTTTCCAGAGCGCGGCAATGACGAAGGCAAACGGCACCAGCGTGAGGGCAAAGCCCAGGAACAGCGTGGGCGGGTGAATCACCATCCAATAGTTCTGGAGCAGGGCGTTGAGGCCCTTGCCGTCTTTGGGAATGAAGTTGGGGTTGGCCCGAATGAAGGGCGCATCCACCATGAAATCGCGCAGCAGGATGAACGGCGACGAGCCAATCTTCACCCCGCCCAGCACCACGCCCAAAATCATGCTCACCAAAAACAGCTGTACCCCGCTGAACACGGCCATCACCGGCGCTTCCCACTTGCGGTTGAAGCGCATGATGCAGAAACCAAGCACGACGTGCCAGAAAATCCAGAGCAGGAACGAACCCTCCTGGCCTTCCCAGAAGCAGGAAATCATGTACTGCACCGGCAGGTGGTTCGAGCTGTGGCTCCAGGCGTAGTAGTACTCGTAGCGGTGGGCGTGAATGATGTTGAACAAGCTCACCACCACCGCCAGCACCGCCGCGCCATGCACGAAAAAGGCCGCCCGCGCCAGGCGCAGCCAGCTGCTGTCTTCGTTGCCCAGCGCCCGGCCCCGCGAGGCCTGGAAGTAGCTATACGCTGCCACCAGCGCCGCCGCGAAGGCAATGATGACGCTCAGGTGGCCGATGTTTCCTATTAATAAATTCATAAGCAGCACAAGTAAAAATCAGGCGGTTACCGCCACAGTCGCGCCGGGGCGTACCACTTCGTAGCGGGTTAAAATGCGGGCGTGGAAGCTGGCCGGCAGGCACGCCCAGTCATGAACATCAACCAAAATTGGTAGATTACTGTCTGATAGTGAAATGCGTAGGGAATTGAGATGGTGTAAGGGCAAAGGTTCGAGGTTGGCTCCGCGCACCACCAGGTCCAGGTCGCTGGCTTCGTGGGCTTCCCCAGTCACGCGGCTGCCGTAGGCCCAAACCTCGGTGGTAGGGGGCAGGCACTGGTTCAGCAAGGCATCGAGCATCGTACGGTGGTGAGGTCGAAGGAGCATGGCAAATAATTAAGCAAGAAGCACATGCCAGACCAAGCGGGCATCGGCCGCGAAGGTGGACATTACGGCAAGGGCTTGGTTAGCGTAGTCGGCTCCGTAGTCGTGAGCGGTTTGATTGCGAACGTCACGGTAATTTAGCCAGCGTTCGGCCACGTCCAGCGGCATTAAGCCATGGAGGGCGGCGTGACGAAACACGTCTTTGTACGTGAGCCGGTCAGCTTCAAGATTGGCAGAAAAGAAGGGCCGCAGTCGCTTCTTCAGCAGCTTGCCCGCTAATTCCACCAATAACTCGAATTCCTTGACGCAAGCTGAACGAAACAATTCGGCATCTTCTGCGTCCGGGCCTCCGGTTTCATATAGCGTCAAGGCTCGGTCAAGGCTCGGTCAAGGGTTCGCAAACATTTCTCGAAATGACTAGCATCAAGCGTGTTCATGAATAACTAACGCTTAGCGAGTGGTAAGCGAGGCCGTGGCCCCGTTCAAGTCCTTCTTCACGTACTTACTGGGGCATTTTAGCAGGATATTGTCGGCCATGAAAATCTGGCCCTTCATGCAGCCGGTGATGACGACCTGCTCGGACGCGTCGAAATCCTGGGGCTTGGGGTTGTTGTAAATCACGCGCTGGGCTACGCGGTTGGT
>JAYULN010000291.1:0-11817 GCA_043763525.1 Hymenobacter sp. | reverse complement strand
AGGTGTAAAAGTGAGGGGTGAGAAAAGAGGGAAATGGTTAGAGAGGATGAAATATTAAAAGTTGAAAGTACGGCTTTTACCGAAAACCTTCACTGTATGGGGTTAGTTTTACAGGGTAATTGCTCTCAAATAGACCGCTGTCAAATTGCCGTCCTGCCACCAGAAAAAAGTTGAACTGCGATTCCATCTTTCTTGCAGGGTTTCTCAATCGCCTCCAAGTCTGTCTAACATGCTGTCAATAATGTTGTAAACTGCGCATCATAGCCCTGTTAATCAAATGTGTTGCAGTTGATGACCGTGGGGAGTGTGTGGTGCAATTGTAATACCTCAGTATACTCCAGAGCAAAATCAGTCAGCGTTGCGAAGGCCGACGGATGCATGAACCCAAGATGACTTACGCGCTATTGTCATATTTTTTGTGATATATTCACTGAATTATTGCTGTTCAAACCTTTATTGAACTTGAAATTGGGAGCGGTTCACTTGTTGGCTCAACCGCGAAATATTGGCGTAACAAAGAAAGATGTAATACCTTGCCGACGGATTAGTTCACAAAAGTTTTTTTCCATTTCTCCCATCACATCTTTTCTCCATCCACTCACCAACTAACCAGTCAAATGAAAAAACTCTTATGTATGGTCATGCTTCTTATGACCGGCCTGTTGCAGCAGGTCTATGCCCAAAACCGCTCGCTCTCCGGGCGAGTGACTGACCGGGGTACCGGTCAGGCACTACCCGGCGCAACGGTGCTGGTAAAGGGCACGACAGTAGGGGCTTCAACGAACGCCGATGGTAGCTTTAGCCTGAGCGTTCCTACTACGGCCACTGCGCTGACTATCAGCTCGATTGGCTACACCTCGGTTGATAAAACCATCGGGTCAGATGCAACTTATGATGTTGCCTTGGCTTCTGATGTGAAGCAACTGGGCGAGGTTGTGGTAACCGGCGCACTTGGCGTACAGCGCCAGTCGCGCGAAATTGGCTACGCCACGGCTACCATTGACACGAAAGAACTCAACCAGGCTCGCGTGACCAACGTGACCAACGGCTTGGCCGGCAAGGTGTCGGGTTTGCAGATTCAGACTCTGTCGGCGGGCATCAACCCGAGCGTGCGCGTTACCCTCCGCGGCAACCGCTCGCTGACGGGTGAGAACCAGGCCCTGGTTGTTGTTGACGGCGTGCTGTCGACTTCGGAAGTGCTGACCGCTCTCAACCCCGATGACATCGACAACATCACGGTGCTGAAAGGTGCCAACGCCGCCGCCCTCTATGGCTCGCAGGCATCCAACGGCGCACTGATTATCACCACCAAGCGCGGCGGCACTACGCCCACGGTGACGTTCTCGCACAGCTCACAGTTTGAGCAAGTGTCGCGTCTGCCCAAGCTGCAGGACAAGTTTGGCCTGGGTGCTCAGGACTACGCCAGTCAGTACCCTCTGTTCCCAACGGCCCCGGACGATATCACCAGCGCCGATTACACCGCTCAGTATAACTCCTACGAGAATCAGCAGTTTGGTCCTCGTTTCGATGGCTCTATCCGCAACCTGGGCCTGGCCCTCGAAAACGGCCATATCCAGAGCATGCCCTACAGCGCCCGTCCCAACGAGCGTCTTGATTTCTTCAACACGGGCTACCAGATGCAGAACAATGTGTCGTTCTCGGGTGGTGATGAGAAGAGCAAAATCTTCGTTTCTTACCAGAACACTAAGAACCACGGCATCATCCCCAAGGACCTGTTCGAGCGCAACACCTTCCGTTTGAATGCTTCGCGTGAGATGGGCAAACTGACGGTCGGCTTTAATGCTTCGTATTCGCAGAAGCTCGTGGACGCTACCTCCAACCTCGACCGCGACAACTCGGTGTACTGGAATGTGGTCAACACCTCGGTTCAGGTACCAATTACCCAGTACAAAGACTGGCAGAACAATGAGTTCGCCAACCCGAACGGGTACTACAACGAGTACTATTTCAACCCCTACTTCACCATCGATAATAACCGTACCAAGCTGCGCGAGAATTATCTGATTGGCAACATCGACCTCGGCTACAAAGTGTTTGATTGGTTGAGCGTGCAGTACCGCCTGGGTGCTACCATCATCAATCAGTCGAACCAGAACACCCAGGACAAGTTCCTGTACACGCCCTTCGTGTCGGTGCGTGGCCGTCGTGACGTGAACGGTTTCGTTTCGGACCTGACCAGCGACCTGACCCGCTTGAACTCTGACTTCTTCGTGAACATCAACAAGACGTTCGGCGACTTTAGCACCAAGCTTATCCTGGGTAACAACACGCAGTCGGGTAATTCGCGGTACCTGGCCACCAACTCGACGGCTTTGTCGGTTCCCGGCCTGTTCAACCTCGAAAACCGCGTGGGTAACCTACAGGGTAGCCAGGCGCGCTACCAGTACCACACTACGTCATTTTTCGCCGACCTGACCGTGGGCTACAAGGAGTACCTGTTCCTGCACGCTTCGGGCCGCAACGACTGGACTTCCATTCTCCTCAAGCAGAACCGCTCGTTCTTCTACCCCAGCGTCGACGTTTCCTTCATCTTCACGGATGCGGTGCCCGCGCTGAAAGATGCTTCGTACATTGACTACGGCAAAATCCGCGCGGGTATTGCTCAGGTAGGTCAGGGCAACCTCGGCGCCACGGCCCAGCCGGGTGTTGCCAACTCGTTTGGCGCTTACGCCCTGGACCCCTTCTTCCGCCTGGGTACTGGTTTCCCCTTCGGCTCGCTGACTTCGTTCTCGCAAAGCAACACCTATGTGTCGCCCGATTTGAAGCCGGAGTCGACCCGTTCTATCGAGGTAGGTACGGAGTTGAGCTTCCTGAAGCGTCGCGTAGCTTTTGCCGCTACGTATTACAAGCAGAACACCACCAACCAGACCATCAATGCCGGTATCTCCCGCGCTTCGGGCTTCGGCCAGTTCCTGCTGAACGCAGGTGAAGTACAAAACAGCGGTGTGGAATTGGACCTCAACCTGACGCCGATTCAACTGGAGAACGGCCTCACGTTCAAAATCGGTGCTAACTACAACTACAACCAGAACAAGGTGCTCTCGATTGCTCCTGGGGTTGATGAGCTGGCAATTTCCAACACTGCCGGCAACGCCGTACTGTTTGCCATTGTGGGCCAGCCTTTCCCCGTGCTGCGCGGCTCGTACTACGTGCGCGACGACCAGAACCGCGTGATTGTTGACAAGGCGACGGTTACTGACCCGGATGGCAACCCCGTGTACTTCCCCCGCAAGTCGGCGGACCAGAAAATCTTTGGCAACACCTTGCCCAAAGACAAGTACGGCTTCAACTCCAGCCTCTCCTTCAAAGGCGTAACGCTGGCAGCTCAGGCTGAGTACCGCACCGGCTACGTAGTGTACCACACCATTGGTGAGAACCTGGACTTCACGGGTGGCTCGCAGCGCAGCGCCGAGTACGACCGCCTGCCGTTCATATTCCCCAACTCGTCTTACCTCGAGGGCGGTGTGTACGTGGCCAACACGACCAAAAACACCCCCGGCGGCTCGGAGTTCTGGGCTAACGCCGCCTACAATACCACGGTTGCTGAGAACTACGTGACCAAAGGCGACTTCTTCAAAATCAGAGAAGTATCGCTGAGCTACAACCTGCCCACAAGCCTGATGTCTAAAACCGGCTTCATTAAGGGCGTAGGGTTGAATCTTTATGCTCGGAATTTGTATACCTGGGTGCCCAAAGAAAACGTGTACACCGACCCCGAATTTAGCTCGGCCGGTAGCAGCGTTATCAACCCCACCGCCGCCGGCAACAGCTCCGCTAGCAACTCGTCTTCGGGTGCTAACTCCAGCAATGCCATTGGTATCAACAACATTCTGCAAACGCCGCCTACCAAGTTCTATGGCGCTAGCATTTCCGCAACATTCTAATCTTTCATGATATATGAAAAACTCTTTTAAGATTCTTGTTGCATGTTCGGTAACGGCGTTTGCTACGGGATGTGATTCTTTCCTTGACATCAACACCAACCCGAATAACCCGCTTACCGCAACCGCTGATGCCGTTCTGGCGCAGGCGCTCAAGGTAACGGCGGACAACTACTCCATTGTTTACAACCCGTACTCGTCCTTCGCCGTCGGTCAGATTGGTAAGTCGGGCACGGTAAACGGGTACCAGGAGGAGCGCACGTACAACTACAACAGCCAGTACAGCCAGGCGGTGTTCAACAACACCTACGACAACCTTTACGATTACGACATCGTCGAGAAGCAGGGCAAGGCCAACAACCAGCCCGACCACGCCTCGATTGCTGAAATCATGAAGGTGTACAACTACCAGCTGCTGGTAGACCAGTACGGTGACATTCCGTATTCTCAGGCCCTGCAGGGCGGTGTCAACACCACGCCCAAGTACGACAAGGCCGATGAAATCTATAAGGACTTCATCGTTAAGCTGAACACAGCCATTGATGAAATCACTACCAACAAGCCTAGCACGACGAAGCGCACCGTTGGTTCGGAAGATATCGTGTTCGGTGGCAACATGGACAATTGGGTTCGCTTTGCCAACTCGCTGAAGCTGCGTATCCTCATGCGTCAGTCGAGTGCTCCAGCCCTGGACACTTATGTGCGTACCGAGATGACCAAGCTACAGGCTGCTGCTGCTGCCAGCGGCGGCTACATCACCGGCGATGTGCTGGTACAGCCCGGCTACGTTCAGTCGGAAGCCCAGCAGAGTCCTTACTTTAACCGCTACCGAGCCGTAGCGGCCGGCACTTCGTCCGTAGAGCGCTACTACACTCTGCCCACCAAGTACTTGTTGGCACAGTACAGCCTCAACCACGACCCGCGTGGCCCGCGCATCTATCGCACCAGCGGTGGTAAGTTTGTAAACGGGGTGATTTTGGGTGAGAACCTGCCGGTGCTGGGCACCGCTGGAACGCGTTTCCTGGACTTTGGTGGCGTGTTCAAAGGCCTGGATGCACCGGTTCCGCTGATGCTCAAAACCGATGACTACTTCACGCAATCGGAAGCAAAGCTGCTTGGCTTCTTTACTGGTGGTGATGCCGCCGCAAAGGCTGACTTCGTAAGAGGTATCGCGGCTTCGTTTACCTACTTCTACACCCCGGCTCCAAGCCGCCGTGGTACGTCGTCAGACTCGTCGGCTTCCGTTGCTACCAAAGTGCTGAAGTACACTTCCAACAACCTCACCAATGCTCTGGTGGATTGGGATGCCTCGACCACGCTTGTGCGCGAGGCTCGTTCCGCTGCGGGTGCGGCTGACCCGGCCTACACCACGCTGCTGACGACGCCGCGTGCCGTAAGCAAGCAGGAGAAAATCATTTATCAGAAGTACCTCGCCGTGAATGCTGTTGCCAGCACGGAAGCGTGGGACGACTACCGCAGAACGGGTTTACCCCGATTCCCTGCTTCGTTGCAGTCCGTTTCGACCCGTGCCGACAAGCTGCCCGTGCGTTTGCTGTACCCCATCACGGAGGTTACCTCAAACTCCAGCAACTTGCCAACCGGAATCAACCAGTTTAGCTCCAACATCTTCTGGGATGTTTTAGACTAGGTTAGTAGTCGTTGAAAGTGAAAAGGAGGCTGGGTATCCCAGCCTCCTTTTTTATTGCGCCGCAGCGGTAGTTGGCCAGTAGTACCAAAGCAGAAAAGGCCCGCCCGAAATTTTCGGGCGGGCCTTTTCTGCTTTGGTGGAGATGCGTTTCATCGGCACAGCTGAGTGCCGGCAATGGACATCAGCTCCGCATCAAAAACCCCTTGATGAACTCGTCCAGGTCCCCGTCCAGCACGTTTTGCACGTCGGTGCGCTCGATGCCGGTGCGGAGGTCTTTGATGAGCTTGTAGGGGTGCAGCACGTAGTTGCGAATCTGGGAGCCAAAGTCGATGCGCTTCTTGGTGGCTTCCACTTTGTCGCGTTCGGCGTGGCGCTTGTCCATCTCAATCTGGTAGAGGCGCGATTTGAGCATGCGCAGGGCGTGCTCCTTGTTCATGAGCTGGCTACGCTCAATCTGGACGGCGATGATGATGCCCGACGGGGCGTGGGTGAGGCGCACGGCGGTTTCGACCTTGTTCACGTTCTGCCCGCCCGCGCCACCGGCCCGGAAGGTATCCCAGGAGATGTCGGCTGGGTTTATTTCGATGGTGATGGTGTCATCAATCACCGGGTAGGCAAACACCGACGCGAAGGACGTGTGTCGCCGGCCGCTGCTGTCGAAAGGCGACATGCGCACGAGGCGATGCACGCCAATTTCGCTTTTGAGGTAGCCGTAGGCAAAGTCGCCGTCGATTTCGAGCGAGGCCGATTTGATGCCCGCGCCCTCGCCGGGCTGGTAGCTAATCTGGCGTACCCCAAAGCCATGGCTCTCGGCCCACATGATGTACATGCGCATGAGCATTTCGGCCCAGTCCTGGCTTTCGGTGCCGCCCGCGCCGGGGTTGATGTCGATGATGGCCGAGAGCTGGTCTTCCTCGTCGGAGAGCATGCGCTTAAACTCCAGCTGCTCTACTTTCTTGAGCGTGGAATCGTAGTCGGCCTGCATTTCGGTTTCGGGCACGTCGCCTTCGCGGTGGAAGTCAAACAGTACCTCGGTGTCGGCCAGGGCGTGCTGCACGGCCTCGTAGTCATCGGTCCAGGTTTTAATGGCCTTGATTTCGCGCAGCGTGGCCTCGGCGGCTTTGGAGTCGTCCCAAAAGCCGGGGGCGGTGGTTTGAGCCTCGGCAGAGGCTATCTGGGCTTTGCGGGTATCGTAGTCAAAGATACCTCCTCAGGGCCTCGGCGCGGCCCTTCAAGTCCTTAATCTGGTCTTGGGTCATTGGTGGGGGAAAAGTGAGAACAGGGCGGCGGAGCTGCGCGGTAAGCGGCCAGGCCGGTCCCAATGAATTGATGGAAGTGCGAAAGTACCGAATTCCGGCGTGGCAGTCCGCGTTGCGGCGGTGTTGTACATTTGGGCAGCCGCGGCATTACGGTGGCCAGGGAGCTTCGGCTGAATCCCCAACTCGGCTGCCGCCTACGCAACCAGGGCGGGCACATCATTGCCAGCGCCAAGCCGTCTTTCAGTACTTTATGACCACCGAAGAGCTAAAGCAGGATTTTGAGTCTGCGCTTATCAAACACGTCCATTTCAAGAGTAAGCTGCGCTCGTACCTGTTTGGCAATGGCGGTGCCGAAGGGTCCCTGCGCGACCCGGAACAGTGCGGATTAGGCTTGTGGATTGCGGCCCGGCTGCGGGGCAGCGGCCCCTACGCCCACCTGCCGGAGGCCCGGCAGTTTGACCGGCAGCACGTACTCATTCACCACGAGGCCAACCGGCTGATGGACCTGCACAGGGCCGGCCGCGTGGAGGAAGCCATGGCCGGATTTACGCCCCTGCAAGAAATTGCGGTCCAAATGGTGCAGCTGCTCCAAACCATGGAGGCCAGGTTGCGTACCGAGGCCTGACTTAGGTGCAGCTGCGCGACGGCATGAAAATTACGCTCACAACCAAATTATTTGCCGGGTTCGTCCTGCTGCTGGCGCTGTTTACGGTGGTGGTGGTGTTCTACTACCAGCTGGCGGGACAGGTGCTGCGCAATTCGCAGAAAGTGGAAGCCTCGCAACGGGTTTCGAGCGAGGCCGTTAACCTGCTGCGCAACATTATCGACATGGAAACCGGCTTTCGGGGCTACTTGCTGATTGGCAATGAGCAGGCCCTGGCACCATATTACGACGGCGAGCAGCACCTAGTAGGCCGATTTGCCCAGCTGCGCACACTGGCGACGGACGAGTCGGCCCAGATGGAGCGGCTGAACCAAGCGCAACGGCTGTTTCAGCAATGGACGGACTATAGCCACCTGTTGGTGGCCGAAAAGCGCGAAGCCCGCCGCCGCAACGTCCACCAAAGCGGCTTGGAAGGCATGCCGCACCGCCGCCTCACCGAAGGCCTTTCGGGCAAGCAGGTGATGGACAATATTCGGCAGCGGCTGGCCAGCTTTGAAATAAGCGAAGCGCAGGCCCGCGCCCAGCTGCGCCAGCAGCTCGATAGCAGCATTCGACGGGCCGAGTGGCTGTCGGTGGGCCTGGCGGGGGCGGCGCTGGCGCTGGGCCTGCTATGGGCCGTATACATCGTGCGGCATTTTGCCCGCCGTCTGCGCAGCATGCTGGAGCTGGCCCGCCGCATGGTCGACGGCGACTACTCCACCCAAATTGTGGATACCGAGCAAGACGAAGTGAGCGAGCTGACGACGGCCCTGAACATGATGGCGCGCACCGTAGGGGCCAACATCAACCAACTGGAAAGCCGCAACCTGGAGTTGGACCAGTTCGCCTACGTGGTATCGCACGACCTGAAAGCGCCCTTGCGTGGCATAGAAAGCGCCTCGCGGTGGATTGAGGAAGACATGGGCAAGGACCAGCTGCCGGCCCACATCCGCGAGTTTCTGGGGCTGATGCGCCAGCGGGTGCATCGCATGGAAAAGCTCATCACCGGCATTCTGGCGCTGGCGCGGGTGGGCCGCGTGGCCCAGGCCAACGAAACGGTGTTTGTGCGCACGCTGCTGCGCGAGGTTGTGGACACGCTGAATCCACCCCCCGGCTTTCGCGTCGAGCTGCCGTTCTTCCTGCCCACGCTCACCACCAATGCCGTACAGCTCCAGCAGGTGTTCACCAACCTCATCAGCAACGCGCTGAAGTACCACGACCATCCTGCAACGGGTTCCGTACTCATTGGCTGCGACGACGTGGGCGAGTTTTACCAGTTTTCGGTAGCCGACGACGGGCCGGGCATCGACCCCGAATACCACGACCGCATCTTCGTTATCTTCCAGACCCTGACCGAGCGCGACACGCTGGAAAGTACCGGCGTGGGCCTGGCCATCGTGAAAAAAATTGTGGAGCGGCAGGGCGGGCGTATTGGGGTCAAATCAGCGGAAGGTCAGGGGGCTACGTTTAGCTTCACCTGGCCCAAAAACCCTCCCAAGGCCAAGAATTCGGTGGGGGGCGTGGCCGTCGATTCCCATTCTGTCGTATCAGCTGCTACTGAAGAGTAGCCCGGCGCTGCTTTTCGCGGGTATTTTCCCGCAGTTGCCAATTGCTTAGCCTATGTCCGCCGACCACCCCACGCCCAGCATCTTGCTCGTGGAAGACGACCAGATGGATGTGATGAACGTGCAGCGCGAGCTGCGCCGCCAGAACATCAACGTGCCGCTGGTGCATGCCCGTAACGGCCGCGATGCCCTCAAAATGCTGCGTGGCGAAGGCGGAGAGCCCAAAATCGCGAAGCCCAGCCTGGTGATGCTCGACATCAACATGCCCCGCATGAACGGTCTGGAATTGCTCGAAGCCCTGCGTTCCGACCCGGAATTCGTGGGCCTCAATGTATTCATTATGACCACATCCGACCTGGAATCTGACCGCCTGCGGGCGCAGCAGCTGGCCGTGAGCGGCTACATTATCAAGCCGCTGAGCTTCGATACGTTTGGGGAGGGCGGCACCAGTGTGGACGGATTTAGCCTGTTTCTGGACTTGCTGAAGCTGAAAGATTAGCGCGGTTTCCGAGCGGGGGCACGGGTGCTGGTCCGACGGCGAAGCCGTCCGACCGGTTGTCGCGAGGGCGATGGCGGAACGACTGGCCCAAGAGGCGCACGCTTCAACCGGTCGGACGGCTCCGCCATCGGACCGGAACGTACGGCTCGGAACGTGCATGGAGTAGAAAACCGCTACAGGCCCCAACACGCTGGTTTGGACGGCCCGTTTTACAGCAGCCGGAACCCCATGCGGTGGTGCGGGCTGGGGCCGTGGGCCCGAATGGCCGCGCGATGCTGCTTGGTGGGGTAGCCGGCGTGCCGCTCCCAGCCATATTCCGGAAATTCAAGGGCCAACGCCCGCATATGCTCGTCGCGAAAGGTTTTGGCCAGGACGGAAGCCGCTGCGATGTTGCGATACAGCCCATCTCCTCCAATCACGCAGGTGTGCGGAAAGCCTTCCAGTGGCCGAAACCGGTTGCCATCGATGAGCAGATGCGTGGGCACTACGGCCAGGGCTGCCACGGCTCGGTGCATGGCCAGGTAGCTGGCCTGCGCAATATTGAGTTGGCCAATTTCGGCCACCGTGGCCTGCCCTACGGCCCAGGCCATGGCCGCCGCGCATATTTCGGGGCGCAGGGCTTCGCGCCGCTTGGCGGTGAGCTGTTTGGAATCGTTGAGGAAGCGGGGGCTAAAATCGGGGGGCAGAATAACGGCCGCCGCGAACACGGGGCCCGCCAGGCAGCCGCGGCCGGCTTCGTCGAGGCCCGCTTCGAGGGCCTGGCCGGTGTGGGTCGCAATTAACAATGGACAGTGAGCAATTAGGGATGAACAACAATGAGCTAATCGGACTCAAAATAACGGCGGTTCATCGCACATTGCCCACTGTTGACGGCTGATTGAATTTAGTGCCGGCCAGCGGTGCTGCCTTCGTCGGAAGGGGAGGTTTCGCCCCGGCGCTGGCCCTGGCTGTCGCGGGGGCCTTCGTCGATTTCCGTTTCTTCGTCGGTGCTCACGTAGTCGTTCGTGACGGGGCCGAGGCCCTGGGTGTTCTGGGCCAGGTCGGCTTCGGCCTGGGCATGCTTTAGGTTGAAGAGCGGGTCGTGCTCGTTGGAATCGGGATTTGACGTGGACTTGGATTTAGACTGAGCCATAGCAAAAGGGGCCGGCCGGAAAGTAGGCAGCCGGATGGAATGTTACGGTATGATGTCCCTTAGGGTTAAAAGCTCATCCGTAGGGGCTCAGAAGTTCAGCTTATTGACCACGGCCGCCAGCACAAATGCCCGGGCAGAGCACAAAAAAAGACCGCCGCCCGAGGGCGACGGTCTTAAAGTGGCGGGTCTGGCTTGAAGGTGTCTACCCCACCTTTTCAGCCAGAGCGCCGCCGCACGAGAGGTCCTTCCTTTCCACATTTCCAGCCCGTGCGGGGGTACTTATAATTCAAAGGTACGCAATTGCCTGGGGGGCGTGCAACTAAAATTTGATTAACTGCCGACTTTAATCGGCCAATGGAGTCGCTGGCACGGCGAACGGAAAAATCCAAACGACGAAAGGTGGCCGACGGCTACTGAGCCGGGCGTAAGTTTGCGACTCTTCCAGCTCTATTTCTTGTTGCTATGCCCCTGGCTTCCGCCTCCGCCTCCGACTTCGATGAAACCCACAATCCCTGGCAAACCCTCAGCACGGAGGTGAAATACCACAACCCCTGGATTTCGGTGCGCGAGGACCAGGTGCTGAACCCCGGTGGCGGGCATGGCATCTATGGGGTGGTGAGCATGAAGAACAAAGCGCTGGGTATTGTGCCCGTCGATGCCGAAGGCAACACCTGGCTGGTGGGCCAGTACCGCTACCCACTGAACGAGTACAGCTGGGAGATTCCGATGGGTGGCGGCCTCATCGAGCACGATATTCTGGTCTCGGCCCAGCGCGAGCTGAAGGAAGAAACCGGCCTGACCGCCGCTCGCTGGACGCGCATTGCCCGGCTGCACACGTCCAATTCCGTCACCGACGAGGAGAGCTTCGTGTACCTGGCCGAAGACCTGACCCAGGGCGACCTGGAGCCCGAAGAAACCGAAGACCTGCGCCTCTGGAAACTGCCCCTGGCCGAAGCCGTGCGTCTGGTCATGGCCGACCGCATCACCGACGGCATCAGCGTGGCGGGCCTGCTGAAGGCGGAAAAGGTGCTGGCCGGGCGGAAGTGATGGGTGATGGGGCGATGAGGTGTCTAAGTAGGTAGCCAGTATTAAGTAGTCAGACATCAAAGTGCTGTCAATCAAGATTTAACATTGGGTCTTACTACCGAATACTTATGTCCGACTACTTA
>JAYULN010000290.1:0-4790 GCA_043763525.1 Hymenobacter sp. | reverse complement strand
TTGCGACCCCAAACAGCAATTCGGCAATGGTGATTTCAGACAGAAAGCAATTCGCCAATCCAACAGATTGGATTCGTTCTCGAATACCAAACTCGCCTTTGAGATAGAAAATACAGATGTTGGTGTCAAGCAGGTAGCGTGGGCTCATAGCTCGATGTCGCGTTGGTCGGTATGGCGGGCCTCTTGCAACATCCGATTCATTTCCTCGCCCGTTTCCTCTGATTTCCACGCGCCAAACAACGAGTAGAATACCCGTTCCCGCTCCGCCAGTTCATCGGATTTAACCTCCGTAGCTGTCGGTGCTGATTGAGCCTCGGCATTACGGCTTTGCAATTCGGCGGCTCCATACGGTAGGCTACGTAGCCATTCCAAAATGGCGGCAGCCTTTTCCGTTGGAAATTTGAGTTTCACTTCGAGTTCCATAGGTAGCTAAGTTACGCAGAAGCTGCTGTTTCCTCAGCGGCGCAGGCAACGGGCGGGAGGATGCTACTCGGAAGCGGTGGTTTCGCTCAGCGGGACCTGCCGGGCGCGGGGCGGCGGTGGGCGGGGCATCTGGGGGCATCAGGCGGGGCGGACGCGCTGGGGTGGGCTACAGGGTTTTTATCCAGTTTTCCAGCGGTAGATTGGCTAGGTCGACAAAATGCCGGGTGTTGCGCGTGACGAGCGTGAGGCCGTGGGCGAGCGCCGTACTGCCAATCATCAGGTCAAAGTCATCGACGGGCCGGCCCATTGCACGCAAGCGCACCTTCTCGGCACCGTATATCTCGAAACAGGAGCCGACCAGCAGGATGCGGCCAGCGAAAAGCTGTAGCAGGATGTTGAGCGAATGCCGATTGGCCGCTTGCCTGGTCGGGGCGCTTTTGGCAATGCCATAAATCAACTCCGCAACGGTCAACTCACTGATAAAGCAGTTCTCAACGCCAATTTGCCGCACCTTTTGGCGCAACTCAAACTCATCTTTCGACCAATGGATGCAGACGTTGGTATCGAGCAGGTATTGGCTCATAAGTCAACGTCACGGTCGCGGAAATGGCGGGATTCCCGAATTTGACGTGCCAGTTCCGTTCCATCTTCGTCCGACTGCCAGGAACCGGCAAACTCGTCCGCCAGTTTAGCTAGTTCCACCGCTGAGCGTGTGGGTTGGTTGCCTGGGTTAGGGGCACCATTCTGTTTGGTTTTGCGCTGTTTGAACCGGGCGGCCCAGCCCGCAGGCAGGTTTTGCAGCCAACGGAACGCGTCAGCGGCTTGCTCATCAGGAAACTCTAATTCAAAAGCAACTTTCATGTATCCAAGTTACGCAGCAGCTGCTGTTTCCTCGGCGGCGGGGCAGCGGGCGGGGGTGGCGCAGGAGAAGACGCTACTCCGAAGCGGTGGTTTCGCTCAGGCGGGACCGGCGGGGCGTGGGACGGCGGCAGGCCGGGGCGCGTGGGGGCGGCCGGCGGGGCGGGCGCACCGGGGAGGACTATTTCTCGTAATGGTAACGGCAGTACAATACTAGAATACGCTCACTGCTGATTTCGTACACCAGCCGGTGTTCCCCGGTGATGCGGCGGGACCAACAACCCCGCAAATCTCCTTTTAACGCCTCGGGCTTGCCCTTGCCCGCACGCGGGGTACGCAGGCACTCCTGCAACAAGTCGTTTAGCTTGCGGAGCACCGCTTTGTCGGTTTCCTGCCAGTACAGATAATGCTCCCACGCTTTCGGAGTCCAGCTCAGATTCATTCGGCCGAAAGCAAGTCGTGGTTAATGACTTCGCCGCGCCGCGCCTGGGCGATGGATTCCATCAATTCGCGGGCATTCGCCGGGTTGCTGAGCAGGTAGGCCGTGGTGTCCTGCTTGGTCGCTTTGCCGCGCACGGGCGTGAGCTTGACCGACGTAATACGCCGCAACAGCTCCAAAACGAATTCCGCTTCCTGGTCGGGTATTTCGAGGGTGTATTTCATGCTACTCAAAATTACGAAGATTCCGCTTAGTTCCTGCCGCCTGCTTGCCGCTACACAAGCAGCTCCCGTTTCGCTCAGCGGCGGGCGCAGCGGGCGGGGGCGGCGCGTGAGAGGAAGCTACTGGAGAAGCGGTGGTTTAGCTCAGCGGGACCCGCCGGGCGCGGGGCGGCGGTGGGCGGCAGGGCGGGGCGCGTGGGGGCGGCCGGCGGGGCGGGCGCACCGGGGTGGGCTTATTCGTGGTTGCCGGACGGTGGGGGTTTGGGTTGTTCCATTGCTTCGGGCACAATGTACAACTCGCGGAACATCTGCTCCACCTGTTCCTTCAATCCCGGCTCCAGGTTGGCGCGGCTTTCCAAAAAATATGCGCTGATGGCGGGCAGCGGGTGGTGAATGAACCGCATTGGCCCAACAAAAGCCGTGACCGTGTTGAGATACACCCGAAACCGCTTGGTACTAGCCCGGCCCTCGCCCAGCAGTGCTTCCCCCACAAACCCAGCCGATGCCAGCGGGTCGCGGCGGCAGATGTCCAGGAAAATCTGCGTGCAAGTGGTGAGAATGCGGAAAGCGTCCCCATCATTCACCAGCAGCTTAAACCGATTTGGCGAAGCCTTGAACGCCAGCGGATAATACTTGAGCACGTACACATGATGCTGGTACTGCTCGACCTCCACGATATACCGCCGGTTCTTGCGGGTGCGAAACGTGTAGTAATGCGTACAAACCAAAGGGCCGTCCTTATGAGACGGCCCTTTGCGGTAGTGAAACGGGTAGCCTTTGCCTAACTCACGCTCAAATGGCATACTTGTAAGCATTGCGCCGGAGGCGGATTAGGTCTTCTTCGCTCAACGTGTCAAATTTGAACTGTTTGGCATATTCGCGGGCCTGGGCCAGCCGCTCTTCTTTGGTCAGTTTCATGGCCGGGGCAGCAGTCGGCGTGGTTTTATCAGCGGTACCCATGATGCAGCAGATTTGATGGTTACGGTAGCGAAGATACTACATGCAGCAGCTTTCGTTTCGTTCAAGCGGCACCTGCATAGCGCGGGGCGGCGGCGGGCGGCAGGCGGAGCAAGCACGCCGGGGTGGGCGCGTTGCAACGCAGCAAACGTACCCTGTGCTTGCGGGGAAGCGCCTGCTACTCCGAAGCTGTGGTTTAGCTCAGCGGGACCGGCGGGGCGTGGGGCGGCGGCGGGCGGCAGGGCGGGGCGCGTGGGGGCGGCCGGCGGGGCGGGCGCGCCGGGGTGGGCGGTGGCGGGCGGGAGGACGGGGCGGGCGTAGCGCGTGGGGCACGCAGTAGCGGGCGGGGCTGGGGGCGTCAGACGGGGCGGACGTGCCGGAGAGGGCTTACGGACGGCTGAACCGTAGAGGCCTGGAAGGCCCGCAAAGGGGGCGGACGTGCCGGAGAGGGCTTACGGGGTGGCTATCCAGTTTTCCAGCGTCGGGTTAGCGACGTCGGCAAAGTCCTTGGTATTGCGCGTTACCAGCGTTAATTGGTGAGCCAATGCGGTACAGCCAATGAGCACATCAAATTCACCGGGGTATTTGCCCAGCTTTCCTTGCTTCACCTGTTCCATTATCCGCACTTTTTCCGGGCCGTACAGCTCGAAGGCGGTAGCAATGGGTAGCCGTCGGGTATTGAACAGCCGTTGCAGCTTGGTGATGTACTGCCGCTGTCGCGCCGCGTAGGCCGGTGCGCACTTGGCCAGTCCGTAGAGCATCTCGGCAATCGTCAACTCAGAAATGAAGCAGTTGCGCAGGACAACCGCTGTCACTTTGGTTTCCAACGCGTGTTCCCCTTTCAGGTAATGCACGCAGATGTTGGTATCGAGCAGGTAGCCGCTCATAGCTCTACCTCGCGGTGGCCGGTCTGCCGGGCCTCATCAATGATGCGGTTCATCTCGTCGCCGCTCACGTCCGACTTCCACGCTCCGAAAAGCTCGTGCAGCAACTGCTTCTCTTCCGCAACCGAAAGCGTTGCCTCTGTTTCGGCAGCACCGACAGCTGGCTTTTCAACCAGTTTTTTTCCTTTACCGCGCAGCCGGGCGGCAATGCCGGTAGGCAAGCTTTGTAGCCACACCAAAGCTGAAGCAACCTGCTCTTCCGAAAATTCTAATTCAACGGCTAGTTTCATGGTCACAATTTACGTTGTTCCTTATAATTCGGCGTTAAGCTACACGGAAGAGCCCGTTTCTCTCAGCGGAACCCGCCGGGCGCGGGGCGGCGGGTGGGAGGGCGGGGCGCGTGGGGGCGGCAGGCGGAGGGCTACTTCTCGTAGTGGTAACGGCAGGCGGCGATAAAGAGCGTTTCACCTTGCACTTGGTACACCAGCCGATGTTCGTGATTGATGCGATGCGACGCGACCAGAAGCCGCGCAGCTCGTTTTTTAGCGCCTCGGGCTTGCCCGTGCCTTTGTGCGGCGTGCGCACTCGCGGATGAGGTCGTTGATTTTGGGCAGAATATCGCGGTCCGTTTCCTGCCAGTACAGGTCGTGCGCCCACGCTTTGGGAGAGAAACTGACCAGCATTAGTCTCGCAGGTCGTGCGGCTCCGCCTGGCCCCGCCGGATTTGCTCAATGGATTCCAGCAATTCGTGGGCATTGGCCGGATTACTCAACAGGTATTCGGTTTCATCCTGCGGCTTGAACTTGGCGCGGGCCGGCGTGGCTTTCACAAACGGCAGGCTTTGCAGCTACTCCATCATGAATGCCGCTTTGTTATCGGGGATTTCCAGCGTGATTTTCATACTATTCGTGTAAGCTTCCCCCCAAAGTGAGCCAATCAAAAGTAGAGAGAAGTAGTAACTTTTCACTTCTTCTATTTTTGATTGTTTATGAAAAAAAGTCGTTTTAG
>JAYULN010000289.1:0-25156 GCA_043763525.1 Hymenobacter sp. | reverse complement strand
AGCGCCCATAAAACCCCACTACCTGGCCCTGGCTAACGCCGGGCCGCACCACGTTGAGCACGTCGAGGCTGATGTCGCGCAGAATGACTTCGCCCCCGAACTGCATCGAAACGTCGCGCAACGTCAGAATGGGCTCTTTGTATTGATAGTCTGCCATTATTTAGCCGCGCTAAGCTCGGAATACGGAAAGAAAATACGACGCAAAAACCCAAAAACGTAGTCCTGCAACGCTCCAGTGGCCAAAATGACCAGCTGAATGGCGACTACCCCAGCCAGGTGCAGGTAGCGATTCTGCTTGTAGAGCAGCAGCCCAATCCCGCCCTCCGATTGATAAAGCGTTTCGACCAGCGTAATCATGGTCCAGATGATGGCGAAGTTCTGGCGCACTACTTCCAGCATCTCATCGAGCTTGCCGAGCACCACCACTTCATAAAAGCTGCGCCACTCGCCCATGCCCAGGGTGCGGGCGTGGTCCATTTCCTCCTGCGTGGTGGTCAGAATCACGCTCGTCATGCCCGTAACCAAGTACACCGTGGCCCCAAACACCAGCACCGAGAGCTTCACCTGATGGCCGGAGCTGACCATGAGCGCCATGAAAAAGGTGAGGCCGGTGAGGGTGAGGTAGCGCATCTTGGAGGCCGCGTAGGCAATGGGCCGGAAGAAGGGCAGCGCCGTCAAATACGAAATCACCAAAGCCAGCACCGTGGCAATGGCCAGCGCGCCCAGCGCCGTCGTCAGGCTGGCCCACAGCTCCTGAATCAGGCCCTGCGTCGTTACCAATTCCTTGAACGAGGCCACGACTTCGCCCAGGGTCGGAAACAGCTGCAACGGGTAAAACAGCCACAGCAGCAGCAGCAGCAGCACCTGGCAGGCCACCATGGTGAGGAACACCGAGGGGTGCGGCTTGGCATTGGGAACGAAGAGGTCTTTCAGCATAATGTGTAGCGTGGACTCTGCGAGTCCGCGCACGAGCGCAGCGAGTATCGTCGGCCGCGCCCGTGTTCGGAGAAATGATGGCTTACAAAAAGCAAGCGACGATACTCGCTGCGCTCGTGCGCGGACTCGCAGAGTCCACGCTACATCTTAATTGCCCAGCACAATCTCGACGCGGCGGTTCTTGGCCTTGCCAGGCAGCGTGCTGTTGCTGGCCACCGGCTCGGTCGCGCCGTGGGCATACACCTGAATGCGGCCATCGGGGAAGGCACTGCTGCTTTTGCGCTCCAGCCACTGGCGCACGGCCATGGCGCGGTCCTCGCTCAACTGCTGGTTGGCTTGCGGGTCGCCCGAGTTGTCGGTGTGGCCATGCACGGCCACTTTCAGGCTGCCGGCCACCACGAGGTCGTCGAACAGCTGGTTCAATTCGCGCTCGGCGGCGGGGGTGAAAGTGCTCTGGCCCGAGTTGAATTCGATGTTCCAGGCACGCTTGCTCACGTTGTGGCGAATTTCGTCGCCGGCCGCGAACTTCTGGGTTTCGCCCGGGGCCACCGTCTTGCCCTTGTAGCGGGCCTGAATATTGCGCAACGGCGTGAGGTCCAGCATCTGGTCGAGGGGCACGTAGCTGGGCAGCTCTTTGGGATAAAGCTTGCTTTGCACGTCGCCAAAGGCTTTATATACCGAGGCGTAGATGTTGGTGCCGCCTTCATTCAGCCCGAATAAATTCAGGTTATCGCTGAAGTTGAAAGCCTTGCTGCCGCCCAGTTCCACCACGTCGCCGTTGCGGTCGGCCTCGCTCACGCCCTTGTAGTACTTCAGCCAGTACGCGCCGTTTTTGTCCTTGTCGCCATATACGTCAGCCGAAATATCGGCGGCGCGGCTCAGTGCTTCGGGGTGCGATTTCACCTGGTCGCCAGCCACGGCGTGGGCCAGGATAAGGCCTTCCACTTCCTTCGGGTGGGCATCGTACCAGCGCTTGGTCGTTACCATAATGTTGGGCATCTGGTTCGAATATTCCTTGGTCGACACGATGCTCACCAGGCCACCTTTCTGCTTGGCGATATTCACGTCGCCGGGGGTCCAGGTAGCCACGGCATCGGCCACCACGTCTACTTTCACACCGGTGTTCTTGCCGTCCACAATCTTATCGCGGCTCTCCGGCTTGCCCAGAATATACTTTTCGGCCGCCACCAGAAAGTCGCTGGCGGCCATGAAATTAACGGCCTGTGGGTCGTAGGTCGTCTCGTCGGGGTTCACCTTCAGGCCATTGTCCGAGCACCATTTCAGGGCGATGTTCTGGTCGCCGTCGCGCAGGTAGCAGGCCACGGTTTTGCCCAGGGCCAGCTTGGGGTTCTCCAGCCATTCTTTCGGCCCCATCAGCTTGTCTTCGCCGAAGGATTTGCCAATCGAGTAGGGGATGATTTGCAGCTGCGTGCCGGCTTTTTTCAGCTCCTCCTGCACGGCCGAAAAGCCCGGCAGGCCGTCGCCCATGATGCTCACAATCAGGCCCGGCGTGGCGGGGTTGGCCGAGAGGTCGGCGGCGTTTTTTACCAGGTCGGCCTGCATCTTGCTCACATCGTCCTGGCGCACAATCTGCATGTCGAGGCCGTTGGCCGCCATGGCCGAGCCGGTGGTGGTGCGCGGGCCACCGTTGGCCAGCATGCCGGCCATCTGGCTGTTCCAGGCCATCACTTCCCAGGTGATGGGTGTGCCTTTTTCGGCGAGGGCGGTGCCCGGTAGCTCGGCCAGAGGCACCACGGTGTTCACGCCATTGCCCCCGGTGGCGGCGGGCAGCTCAATCGAATTCAGGAGCACCGACTCCGTAGCGGCTTTCTTGAAAAGTAGGTTGCTGGAGGTGAGCTTGTTAATGCCAAAATACAAGCCCGCCAGGATGATGATGGCAATGAGGATTTTACCGCGTGTGGTCATCTAGTAAATGTGAAAAGGTGTAGAATGTGGGAAATGTGAGAAGTGAGGAAACGCGCTGAATGTGGACCTAGATAAGGTTTGGGTGAACATCTGCTCACCTTTTCCACATTCAGCGCATTTTCACATTCCCTTAGTCAAGGAGCTTGCCGTAGGCATCGTCGGTGGCCTGCCGGGGGGCAACCACGTTCATCCGTACGGGCGGCTCATTGTCCATAATGGCGTTGAATTCGCCCTTTTGGTACTTGTCGAGCAGGCGCTGGCCCTTCTCGCTCATCACGCCGTTCTGGATGTCCATCTCCTTCACGAACTCCTGCGAGTAGCGCATGGCTTGCTTAATCTGGCCCAGTTGCTGGGCCATGTCCTGGGCCACGCGGTCGGTGGCCAGGTCGAAGAAGTACTTCTTGTCAGGGTCGCCGCGCAGAATGTTCATGGCCGCGCGCATGCCCGAGCTGGTGCGTTTCACCAGCTCATATTCATCCTTCAGCAGGCCTACTTTAAATTTGCTGTTGTCAATCTGGCGCAGGGCGGCTTTCAGAATCTGGCGCATCACCAGGCTCACGTTGGCCGTGGTGGTGGCCATGGGGGTGAGGCGGCGGTTGTAGTCTTCGAGCTGGGCGGCGCGGCTGGCGTAGCTGTCGGCGCTGTCTTTTTCGCCCTGGCGCAGGGCCGAGTCGGCCAGGGCCAGGTACTCCTGCATCTGGGTGCGGTTGGCCTCCATCTTGCGCTTCACCAACTCGTTAGCGCCTTCGATGTGGCCCACTTCGTTCTCCATGTTACGGGCCTCTTTCTCGGTGTTCGAGATGTAGGCTTCCATGATGCCGATGGGGTCGGTGTTGACAAACAAGCTGGCCGCGGTGCGGAAAATGCGCTGTCCCAGGTACCACAGGCCCGCCTGAATGCGCTTGTTGGTGGCCAGCAAAAACAGTACGAACAGCGCCCCCAGGCCAATGCCCAGCTTCACGGTATCGAAAACAATATCAACGAGGTAGGGCAGAATCATGCCCCAGTAGTACACGCCCAGGCCGGCGAGGAGGGCCACAAAAACCCAGGCGGCTACTTTTTCGGGCTTTTGCCAGGAGGGCAGGCCATCGGCGGGCGACGGCGGGTCTAGTAAAGGAGTATTCATCAAGCAGAAAAAAGGGAAAGAGTACTAGTGACTGTTTCGTCAAAACGTCATGTAGAGCGCCGCATCTTTACCGCAATATGTAGTATGATTACTGCTGCGGTAGAGATGCTTCGCTACGCTCTGCATGACGTGCTACTTAGCGCCATTTGCGTTCAAAAAGGCTTCGGCAGCTTTGTGGTGGGCTTGCAGGTCGGCCAGCGCGGCGGAGTTGGCCAGCTCGTAAGAGGCCAGCGCGGCCTGGGTTTTCTGCCGCTCCTCGGCCAGCTGCTGCTGGGTTTGCAGCAGCTGTTGCTGCTTGGCCTGTAGCTGGCGGGTGAGGTCGGCCAGGTCGGCGGCCAGCTTTTTTTCCTGGGCCGCGAGTTGCGCTACGGGGCTGGGTGCGGCGCCGGGCGTATTGGTTTCGCCCATTTTTTCGCGGTGGCGGGCCAGCACCTTGTCGCGGTCGGTGGCCAGAGCCTGCTCATACTGCGAAGCCGATGCCAGCAGGGCCGGTACGGTGCCGCCATTCACGGCCGCAAAGGCGTTGAAAGCCGTTCGATACAGCATGGGGCCGCTCAGGCCGGCGGCGGTCATGCTCTTCACCATCTTCACGTAGGCCCCGAAGTCCTTGCCATCGCCGGCCAGTAGGCCCGCAATGTGGTCGAGGTGGCGCTGCTCGGCCTGCACCACGGGCGGCGCGGCAAAGGGCGCGGCCATGCCCGGCGCAACCGCCGGCTGGCCAGCAGCTCCGTACTGGGTGGTAGGTGGCGTGGTGCCAGCAGCCTGCCCTTCTTCGGGCTCAATAAAAAAATCCTTGGCGGCGTTGGTGAGCTTATCGAAAATTTCCATGGCGGCAATAGAAAAGGAAGCGGGGATTGAAGCGGCCGAAATGCAGAAGCCTTCGGCGGTAGCGAAGTGGGTGAAAAGCACCGGCAACCGTTCAAAGGTAAAGATATTAGCCAATCAGCCGGCCGAAAGTCATAAGCCGCAAAAAGGCCCCGGCACGCCGGCCCGCTACACGCGGCACCGGCCTACCGGGGCCTTTTCTCTTTTCAGCGAAGCTTAGTTGGAAGCCTGGCTGGCCAGCCAGGCCTCGCGCAGTACTTTCTGAGCCGGCGAGTACACCATTTTCTCCACTGATTCCATCGGTTTTACCTGTACGTTGGGGTCTTCGGCGAGGATGAGCTGGGTGGTTTTCTCGGCCCCCCCGCGGGTTTTCACTTTCACGAATACTACGTCACTGGGCGAGTGCTTGTGCAGCACATCATCCATGTCGTTGGAACTTTTCAGGTCCTTGCCGTCGAGGGTTACAATCTGGTCGCCCCGGTCGATGCCGGCTTTGTACAGGCCCGAGCCGATTTGCGTATTGTAAGCCACAATGCAGCGGCCTTCGTCGTCGAACTCTACCTGCTGGGGCAAGGCCGCGCCCAACGCACGGGTCGGAATCACGGCTAAGCCCGCCACCAGCAGGCTCTCGCTGAAGCGGGGCTGCTCGCGGCCATACACGTACAGGCGGAAGAAACGGTTGGCAAACACGGTGTCCTTGCTCACCTCACCCAGTACGCGTTGCAAGTCCTTCACGGTGTAGGGGTTGGCGGGAGCGTAGTTCTCCTGCTTCTTGCCGTATTGCTGCCACATGGCTTGCATAAACTTATCGAGCGAGGAGCGGTGGTGCTGGCGCAGCTGCAAGTCGAGCACCAGGGCCAGGCCCGCGCCCTGGTCGTAATACGACAGGTTTGTATTCACCGTGTTCATTGGGTTCACGGTGGCCGCACCGTCGGTGAAGGCCGCCTGGCGGCTCATGTCGATGGCCGAAGCGTAGCGAGCGCCGGGGCTGTTCTGGCGCAGGTTCACCCAGCGGCTGATGTCGTCCAGAAACTCCTCGTCCTCAATCAGCTTGGCCCGGCGCAGGGCCAAGCGGCCGTAGTACTGCGTGAAGCCTTCGGCAAACCACAGGCAGTCGCTCATGTTCACCCGTTGAAAATCGAATGGTTCAAGGTCGCGGGGGCGCAGGCGCTCCACGTTCCAGGAATGAAAAAACTCGTGCGCCACCGTGCCCAGGTTTTTCGTCGCATCCTCGTCCTTCAGCGGGCGCGGGCTGGTTACCGAGGTCGAGTTGCGGTGCTCCATGCCATCGGTCGTGGCCTGGCTCAGGTAGTCAGCCACGAAGGTGTAGCGGGCAAAATCGAAGGTGGGCAACTCGCCAAAAATGGCTTTTTCCTCCTTCACCACCTTCTGCACTTTCTTGGCGTAGGCATCCAGCTCGGCGGCCGGGCCTTGGTACAGCGTGGCGAGTTCAATGGTCTGGTCGCCTTCCTGCCAGGTGCGCACCTGCTGCGTGCCCAACGACACCGGACTGTCCATCAGGTACTGCAGGTTGGGGGCGGTAAACGCGGCTTTGTCGGCGGCTGGGCGCAGCTGGGTCGCTACTTTCCAGGTGGCGGGCAGGTCAAACTTAATTTCGGCCTGGCGGCCCTCCAGGCCCGTGGCGTAGCACAGCGCGGCGGGCAGGTTGAGGTGCGCGTGCTGCTGGTCGATGCCCACGTAGGTGCCGTCGGTGCGGTCGCCGTACAGGGTGTAGCTGAACAATACGGTGCCATCGGCGGCGGGCGTTACGTCCCAGCCATACGGGTCGGGGCGGTTGAGGGCCAGCGGGTGATTGGCCCCGTCGGTGGCCACCACGTAGTACACATTCTTGGCAAAGTCGTGCAGCGAATAGCGGCCGGGCGAGCTGCGGGCCATGCGCACGTGCAGTGGCCCGGCGGGCAGCCCCGAAAACGTGGCCGTAACGCGCGCCTCGTGGTGGACCGCGTTTGGAAACGACATGGCGTAGCGCACTGCCGGGCCTGTGTCAGCCTTGGCTTGGGCCGGCGCTTTCGGGGGGGCGGGAACTGCTTCGGGGGCCGAAGCCGGGGTTTCAATGGGAGTGGTTCTTACCGCAGCAGGTGCCTTCGCCGGGGCAGCGGCTTTAACCGGCACGGCCGGTTTGGCCGGAACTACCGCTTTTGCCGGAGCCGCAACCGCTTTCACCGGCGTGAGGCCGGGCTTGGCTGGTGCGGCTGCTTCAGGCAGCACGGGCGCTTTGGCAGCGGCTTTCACTGCCACGGGTGCTTTGGGCGGTGCGGCTTTCACCGGGGCAGCGGCTTTCACGGGCACTCTGGCCTGGGTCGGGGCTTTGGTCTGAGCTTCGGCCACAAGGGTTCCCAAGCTTAGCGCTAATAGAATCGTGGCAGTGGTAACAGGTTTCATTGGCAGACGCAATAAGAAAACGTAAACTGGTATGGCAGGCCCAGGTTGGGCCGGAGTGTAAAGTTGTGGAAATTTACAATAAAATGAGGGGTTTTACCCATCAATTAGGTGTGGGCAACGATAAAGTCATGTTTTAATTCGGTGAAATAATGCCATCAAACAGTTGAGCGGTGCGTTGTTCGGGTTTCGGAAAAAATGACGGCTTCCACCGCGTCGGCGTAAAAACGAGTTTGCTGCACGGGCCGCAGCCCCAGGCCGGCCAGGGCGGTCCCCAGGTCGGGTAGCTTCCGTGCCCGCAGCCCGGTGCTGAGGCGAAAAAATACATACATCAGCGTGAGAAGGGCTTTGCGCCAGCCGTGCCGGGCGGGCCGGAAGTCGGCCAGCAGCCACGGAGCCTCGGGCCGCTGGGCCGCCCGCAGCTGTGCCAGCGCGCCGGGCAAGTCGGGGCTGGCAATGCAATCGAGCACGAAAAAGGTGATGAGCGCATCGAAACGCTCGGCTTGACCCAGCGCCGCTTGCGTGCCGTGTCGAAATTCTATCCGGGCCGTTGCTTTCGGGTGCTCTCGGGCCAGCCGGGCGCGGGCGCGGGCCAGCATTTTGGGCGAGGCTTCCAGGTACAGTACCGTGGCTTGGGGCCGCCGGCGCAGCACGGCCGTGAGTACCCAGCCCGTGCCGCCCCCCAGAATGAGCACGTGCGGAGCCCCGGGTGGCAGGCCATGCAGTGCCGTCCGCTGGGCCCGCTTCAGCGCCGGCCCGAATACCAGGGCGCTCAACGCGTCGTAGCACCACGCCACGCGGTCGAAACCGGTGAGCGGCTCGGCAGGCGGCAGGGCAGGAGTGGGACCGCCAGGGGTATCGGGCATGAAAATAATGGGGTGGATGTAAAAAAAATGCATCGGCAAGTAACTGAAAAACAATTGCCGATGCCGCCATTAACGTCCAGAATTGGAAAAAAAAGGGCCGTGTGTTGCGTCGCTGCAATTTGGGGCTGTATCTTTGCAGCACTAAAACGCAGTTTTCCTATCGGGAAATCAGCATTTGGGCTACTGCATGCGCTTGTGGCGAAATTGGTAGACGCGCTGTCTTCAGGCGGCAGTTCCGCAAGGTGTGGGAGTTCGAGTCTCCCCGAGCGCACGTTTTAAAAAGCCAGCCCCCGTCGGGCTGGCTTTTTTATTTTTGCGTAGTTAGGGTTACAACAAGCTTGTTTTTCCTCTCATGCTCCGGCATCGGTGCCCATGAACCGCATTACCTCCCGTTTGCTGGCCTTGGCCGGTC
Organism: Hymenobacter sp.; assembly: GCA_043763525.1. Taxonomy (GTDB): domain Bacteria; phylum Bacteroidota; class Bacteroidia; order Cytophagales; family Hymenobacteraceae; genus Hymenobacter. Next base: position 16,665 of record JAYULN010000289.1, on the reverse strand, counting down.
TGGTTTCCATCGAAATTATGTTGGGCGCGGTGCTGTTTGTGGCGGCGTTCGCGCTGTTTTTCTACCTCACGCGGGTCGTGTTCGTGCAGCATTCCATGGCCCTCGACAGCTGGGCCTCGGGCATGGTCGATGGGTGGCGGCGGGGGCAGCCGGCCCTCACCGGGCCAGTGCGGTTTGTTACGTTTTTCGCGGCGCTCCCATTTTTGCTGCCCGCCAGCATCCTCTCGTTTCTGCTGCTGCGCCGGTTCGGGCACCCACGCGAGGCCTGGGAGCTGGTGCTGGCCATGCTTGGCGGCATCATGCTGAATCAATTGCTGAAAATGTATTTCAACCGGCCCCGGCCCAGCAATGCCCTGCTGCACACCTGGGGGCTGAGCTTCCCGAGCGGGCACGCCATGCTGGGCATGACGTTCTACGGCTGCCTGGCGTGGCTGCTTGTTCGCCACTTTCAGCGCCCCGCCTGGGCTTGGCCGCTGCTGCTCTGGGTGGGCATGATTGGCCTTTCGCGGGTGTACCTGCACGCCCACTACGCCACCGACGTGCTGGCCGGCTTCGCCGGCGGCCTGGCCTGGCTAATGGCGTTCCGGGGCGGCATCAAGCTATTCTGGAAGGAGGAAGAAGCCGTACTGGGTAACGAGGTGATGAGGTGAGTATTTTATACTCCTTTCATCTCTTCATCTCTTCATCCCTTCATCACAATTTAACCCGTACCCGTACCCGCAGCGCCAGCAGGCCTTTCACGCCCTGCAATTCCTCCAGTTCCAGCTCTTCCACGCCGGGCTCCAGCAGGCCGCGGTCTTGCAGGTAGTCGATGTACTCGTAGTACTCGGTGGCCTCGCGGGTTTGAGCGTACACCAGGGCAATGGTGCCGGGCTGCGTCAGCCGCTCGCCAGTGCCCAGTACGGTGGCTTTGTCAATCCGCTTCTTGATGATTTCGTAACGGATGTTGTAGGCTCCGTCCACATCGAACTGCCGCTCGTCCTGCCGGAAGCGGATGCTCAGGGCCTGGCCGTGAATGAGGATGAGCTGCGTGGTATCGAGCGGCACGGGCAGGGTGGCCTTGAGAGAAGCAGTGCGCCGTGTAATCTCCACCATGGTCAGGAGCTGCCACAGGCGCAGGTTTTTCAGGAAAACCAGGTCGAAGGGCTTGTTCTGCACCAGCGTGCCGCCCACGTAGATGTTGAACTCCACGCCATCGGTTTTGTAGCGCTGGAAGTAGTGCGGGTACATCAGCTGGGCCTTGTCCTCCTCCTCGTCGAGGAAGTCGCTCACGGCATCGTTGAGCATGGTTACGCTCTGCTCGAAGTCCTGGCGCCGCTTGTAAAGAATGCCTAGCTTGGGGTCGATGTTGTTCCAGTAGCTGGTGATAACCGGGCGCAGCTCTACGGTGTGCATGGCCAGGTACTCGAACAGGGGCTCCACCTCGCGCTTCAGCGAATCGTAGATGTTGGCCTCGTCGCCCGAGAGTAAACCCTCGCGCAGCCGCTTCAGGTTCTTGGTTACGTAAAACTTGAGCTCGTCGAGAATGGGCAGGTGCTGGTATTCCGACGCTTTTTTCAGCACCTTGTTGGCCAGGGTGAGGTGCTCGATGAGGTCGCCCTGAATGGCCTCGTTGCGCACCGTGCTGCTGCCCCGGATGTCGCAGGAGCCGTGCAACGGGTACACGTCCTCAAACACGATGGCCTCCATCTCGGCCGTGCGGTTGCCGGCATCGACCTGGGCCAGTAGGTTGCGGGCCGCGTCGGTGAAGCGCCACTCCATGGTGGGGTGAATGGCCGTGAATTTCTCCCGAATAATGGCTTGCACGCGGGTTTGCAGGTCTTCGGCGTTGCGCTTCACGGCCACCGCAAATAGGGGCACAAACTGTTCCACCATGTCCATGTCGAACTCGTCGAGCCCGTTCATGGTGGGCGAGCCCAGCTCCAGCAGTCCCACCGTGTCGTTGCCATAGGGCAGCAGCGCCAGAATGGCCGAGTGAATGCCCAGGCCGATGATTTGCCGGCGGAGGTCTTCCGGAATGTCGGCCGTGGCCACATCCTTGATTACCAGAGGTTCGCGCTCGCGCAGCAGGCGTTCGTAAATCAGCCGGAAGCTACTGTCGGCCAGCTGGTGCTGCACCTGCTTGGTGAGAAAGCTGTGGTTGATTTTACGGCCAAAATCGACAAAAGCGCGCTTCTTCTCATCGTAAGCCGCAATGCCCAGTTGCAGCGCGGGCTGCGCAAAGAGCACCCGCAGCTTCTCCTGAATCTGCTCGAAGCGGGCGGGCGTTTGCAGTACGTCGCGCTCCAGCAGGTCGTATTTCAGCTCCGAAAGAATTTCCTGGTCGGTCACATCCACCAGCTGCAACAGGTTGAAGCCTTCGAGCTCGAAATGCTCGGCTGGCAGCAGCTCGCGCCACAACTCGGGGCGGTGGCGGTTGTGAATGAGTAGCTCCAGCTGTTCTGCGCTCAGCTCGGGCCGCTCGCCCACCACCTTCACCGTCACAAAGTCGGAGTTGAAGCCCACGCCGTAGTGCCGGTACAGGCCAATCCGATAGTCAGGCACCGTAAACACGATGGTGCCCAGCGGCGGCATTTCGGCCCCATACACCCGGTTGAGAACCAGGTGATAAGCCATCAGCCCCATTTGCCGTTCCATGGCTGCCAGGTCAATGTTCAGCGGCTGCTTGATGATGCGGTCCTTGTTGAGCATCACCGCCTCGAAGTGCCTGGTGGAGTAGAAGCTTCGCCGCTGAAACGGCGCCACCACGCCGCTGATGTCGCTGGCGAACGAAGCCGGCGGAAACACCGCCAGCATCAGCGTCTCAATCAGGTCGCAGTTGCACTCCAATACCGAATAGTCATTGAGCGGGCCCCGGCACCAATGGGCCAGCGCCACCTGCTCGCCAATGGCGCGGGCCAGCAGGGCCACGCCGGCGTTGGACGACTGTTCCCGCGCCTGCCAATAGGCAATCAGCGGTTCCAGGCTGAGCGTGGAGCGGAAGGGAAAGCCCGATGGCGCGGCAATTGGCAGCGGCGGCACCGTTGGGGCGGCGGTAAGGGTAGCATCATGTGGCATAGGAACGAGGAACACGGGTTTCCGGCCAATCGTTGCAGCGCGGCTGGTTCTATTCGCACGCTGCCTCCGGCCCGACTATCTGGTGATGAGAATGAACTTTGGCGGCTGACGTAAATCAACGAAGGCACTGTCTTTGGCGGCCTCGTTTTTTTGCGTAAAGGCAGTTTTTTGGGTGTTGGAATAGCAAGTGCAGCAGCCATTGCCGTCGAAGCTGCCTTTTAATTGGATGCCTTTGACCACCAATATAGTAGCGGCCGTGGGTTTGCTTCTGGGCTGGTGGATAAGATACTGCACCACATACCGGTACCGGTTGAGCTTGACAGTGCCCAGCTGGCCAAACGGGGCAGTACTTTTCAGCTGGATGGGGTCGCGGGCGTGGGCCGTTGTCCGTATCAGCGTCACGGTTTCCGGCTTGGTGCCGGGGTTGTAGGGCAGCGGCGAGCGCTGAATAAGGACGGTATCCAAATCGAGCCGGCCAAAGCTGCTGCCCCCGGTAAGGGTATCGGCCTCGGTCTTGAAGCGCAGCTCGATGGCATCGGTCAGCTGCTCGTCGGGGCAGTCGCACACGTTGTTGGCGCAGCAGCTGTCCAGCAGCAGGGCCGCGCCCAAACATAAAATCGCCGAAAACCGGCCGCAAAAAAGGTACGCCATAGCAAGCCCAAAGGTAAGGCCCGTAGCACCCTCCCCGCCGAACCTCGGGGGAGAAGATGCTACGGGCCAAATACGGTTGAAACCGAACCCGGAACCGGAACCGGAGCCGGAGCCGCTAGCGGCTGCCCGTCACCACCGACGACGAGGCCGGCAGCGTGGGGTTTTCGACGGTGCCGCCGGCCAGCAGCAGCGGGCGCAGGCGGGCCGTGGCCGTGTCGAGCTGGGGCCGAATCTGGGCCATGGCCCCGCGCAGGGCAATGATGTCGGCCAGGCGTGGGGCCGTGGTTTGCGAATAGCCGTGGTACATGGCCACCTTCACTTCGGAAGTGCCCGTGCCGGCGTAGCTGCCCAGCAGGTTGCCGGCGGCATCGCTCACCTGCACTTCGGCCTGCAAGGTGGTTTTGTACCACTCCAGCGGAATGCCCATCACGGCAGGTATCATAAACGTGAGCACCTGCAAGCCCTGCACGGCGCGGCCGGTGCGCAGGGTGCGCACCTTTTTCACCACCAGTTTGGCGTAGCCATAGGTGGCCGAGTCGGTGGGCTCGGTCAGGTTGATGCGGCACTCCTGTTGAAACAATTTCAGCGGGTCTTCGGGCAGGGCACCGTCGTTCATCGCGAGGGGGCCTTGGTCGGCCAGGATTTCCAGGGCCGGCAGCCGCTTGGAAATGGCCGCCGAGGGCGTGCCCTTCATCATCGACTTAACTGACACGCAGGCCGGAGCCAGTAGTAGGGTCGGGGCCAGGGCCAGCAAAGCAAGTTGACGAGTAAGTTTCATGAGGGTAAGGTAGAAATTAACATCAAAAAAATAAAATATTGATATGGAAAGATGAATCACGCCCCAACTCATTTTCAGCGGCTGACGTAAAATTAGATGATTTATATTGCTCATTCAGAAAAAAATCGGGAAAAAGCCCGAAATTCCGTGCGAATGCTCAAAACAGCTTGATTAAATATGAATCCTCATCAAGGTTTATTAAAATAATGCTACTGCGTCACGGCGGTTAGGTCAGGGCCCTGGTAGTCGTCGACGAACTCGCCCTCCCAGCGGGCCACCACGGCCGAAGCCAGGCAGTTGCCCAGTACGTTCACGGCCGTGCGGGCCATGTCCATCAGCGCATCGATGCCCAGAATGATGAACACGGGCCAGGCCGGCAGGTTAAACGAAGCCACCGTGGCCAGCAGAATAACCAGCGAGGCACGGGGCACGCCGGCCACGCCCTTGCTGGTGAGCATCAGGGTGAATACCATGAGTAGCTGCTGCCCGAAGGTGAGGGGCACGCCGGCCGCCTGGGCCACAAATACGGCCGCCAGCGAGAGGTACAGCGTGGTGCCGTCGAGGTTGAAGGAGTAGCCCGTGGGCATTACAAAAGCCACGATGCGGCGCGGCACCCCAATACTTTCCATGGCTTCCATGGCCCGCGGCAGGGCTGCTTCGGAGGAGGTGGTGGCGAAGGCGATGCTCACTGGCTCGGCCACGGCCGCGATGAAGCGGCGCAGCGGCAGGCGGGCCAGCAGGGCCACCGGCAGCAGCACCAGTAGCACAAAGGCAATGAGTGCCCCGTACAGCGTGAGCAGCAGCTGCAAGGCATTCAGCAGCGGCGCAAAGCCCATTTTGCCCACCGTGTAGGCCAGGGCCCCGCCCACGCCCAGCGGCGCGAAGTACATCACCACGTTGGTGAATTTGAACATCACTTCCGACAGGCTTTCGCAGAATTCGAGCATCACACGGCGGGGCCGCTCCGGGGTGAGGGCCAGGCCAATGGCAAAAAGAATGGCGAAAATGACGACTTGCAGCACCTGACCTTCGGCCACCGATTTGGCAATGTTCTCGGGGAAGATGTGCAGGATGATGTCGGCGGCCGTTTGGGGCGGGGCGGCGGCCAGGACTTCCTCCTTCACGCCGGCCTGGCTGATGCCCACGCCGGCCTTGGTTAAGTTGATGGCGGCCAGGCCGATGAAGAGGGCAAAGGTGGTCACGATTTCGAAGTATACCAGGGCTTTGAGGCCCATGCGGCCCACCTGCTTCAGGTTGGCGTGGCCGGCAATGCCCACCACCAGCGTGGCAAAAACCAGCGGCGCGATAATCGTTTTAACCAAGCGCAAGAAGGCATCGCTCAGTACTTTAAGGTTGACGGCTACGCCCGGCGCATCGTGGCCCAACTCGATGCCGACGAGCATGCTAAACACAATCCAGAGGGTGAGCGAGCGGCGCGGGGCCACGGCGGCGGCCGTGAGCAGTAGCGCCAGCCAGCGGGCGGCCACCGCCGCTTCGGGGGGCAGCGCCACCAGGTTTTTGGCAACCAGAAAGGTGAGGAGGCCGGCAATCAGCCAAAAAATCAGGGCAAAGAGGGGTAAACGAGATTTAGTCATGCAATTTAAATAAGCCGGTGAGGCCGAAATGGGCCCTAAAGAACGGCATTATCCGGCCAGCGACCCCAACTCCTGGCAACCAGGGGGCAAGCGGTTGCGTGCATTCTTCGTTTGCGTTTGCTGGCAAACCATGGTTCTCACCACCTTATCAACCCGTAGCGGCGAAGTGAGGCCTGACCCGCACTGCCAAAAAGTAAAGTCATGCCCGCCGTAGGCAAAAGCCAGGAGTTGTTTGCGAAATAGTAATAATTGACTAACGGAAAGGCAAGAATTAAGTAATGTTACAGAAATATCTCCTAGATTTGCCAAATTACAGAATTAAGGAAAAGTTCTTCATTTTCTGTTTACAATCATGTTTTACCAATAACCAGCGCACACGGATTGTTACCCTACGGCTTTGGCGTGGGCTGCCACAAAGCGGTAGCAAGTAGTGCCATTCAGCCGGCAAGCTGCTGGTTAATTGCATGTTGAAATTTCGGACTGTCCAGCGCCCGACTACTATTCCAGCGCCCGGCCAGTTATTCCACAGTATCCACTTAATCTACCCCCACTTTGCCAACAATTACTTTTAGCAAAACTGTCGAATCGACGGATTGCGGCCCCGCCTGCCTGCGTATGATTGCCAAATTCTATGGCCGCTCGTACAGCTTGCAGTCGTTGCGGGCCAAGGGCCATGCCGGCCGTAGTACCGGGGCGCTGCTCGATATTAGCCACACGGCAGAACAAATTGGGTTTCAGGCTTCGGGCGTGCGACTCAATTTCGCGCAGCTCTCGACGGAGGCCACCCTGCCCTGCGTGGTAACCTGGGACGATGGGCACCTGGTGGTGGTGCATGGCTTTAAGAAACGCAGGTTTTTTCGGGGCACGCTGCATGCCCGGCCTTCGGTGCAAGTGGCCGCGCCCACCAAAGGCTTGCTCACCTACAGCTACGAAGAGTTTGCCGCCGGCTGGCTCGGGGCCAACCCCGATGCGCCCGACCGGGGGGCGGTGCTGCTGCTGGAACCCACACCGGAGTTCTACCTCGACCGTACCGATGGCGAGCCGGGCCAGCAGGTGGGCCTGCGGGAAGCTTTCGCCTACCTGCTCAAATACAAGCGCTTGCTGATGCAATTGCTGCTGGGCCTGGTGGTGGGCAGCGGCTTGCAGCTGTTTCTGCCCTTCCTGGCCCAGTCGGTGGTCGATATCGGGGTGAACACGCACAACCTGAACTTCGTGTACCTGATTCTCATCGCCCAGGTCACGCTGTTTACCAGTCAAAACATCGTCGATTTCATTCGGGGCTGGATTTTGCTGCATATCAGCTCCCGGGTCAACGTCCTGATTTTGTCGGGCTTTCTGTCCAAGCTGCTGCGCCTGCCCATTTCGTACTTCGATACGACCCCGTTTGGCGACATCATGCAGCGGTTTAACGACCACGAGCAGATTGAGCTATTTCTGACCAGTACGTCGCTGCAAGCCATTTTTTCGACGATAAACATCGTCATTTTTGGGCTGGTGTTGTGCCTGTACGATGCCACGATATTCTATGTGTTTCTGATTGGCACGGTAGCTTACGTGTTCTGGGTGCTGCTTTTTCGGCATGCCCGGCGGCGCATCAACGTGCAGCGCTTCAAAGCCGAGTCGCGCAACCAAGGAGCGGTTGTTCAGCTTATCCAGGGCGTGCAGGATGTGAAGCTTTCCAATTCGGAGCGGCAGTGGCGCTGGGATTGGGAGCAAATTCAAGTGGCCCTTTTCAAGCTGAATTACCAGGGCTTGGCGGTGAAGCAATACCAGAAGGCCGGAGCCACGTTTCTGAACGAGGGGAAGAACATTATTATTACGTTTTTGGCGGCTAAAGCCGTGATTGACGGGCACCTGACGCTGGGCTCGATGATTACCGTGCAGTATATTCTGGGGCAGCTGAATAAGCCCATGGACCAGATTATTCTGTTTCTGGAAACGTGGCAGGACGCGCAGTTCAGCTTCGAGCGCCTGAACCAGATTCAACAGCTCGACGACGAGGAACTGGCTTCCGACCTGACGACGCCCACCCTGCCGGCCAACCATGCCATCGCCCTCACCAACGTGAGCTTTGCCTATCCGGGAGAGGCGGCTACGCCCGTTCTGCGCGATATCACCCTGCACATTCCGGCCGGCAAAACCACGGCGGTAGTAGGGGCCAGCGGCAGCGGCAAAACCAAGCTGCTCAAGCTGTTGCTCCGGTTTTACCCGCCTACGAGTGGGCGCATTCAGGTTGGCCACGCCGCGCTGGACCGCGTGAGCCAGCACGCCTGGCGCGGTGCCTGCGGCGTGGTGATGCAGGACGGTTTTATTTTTTCGGATACCATTGCCCGCAACATTGCCTTGGGCGAAGAGCACCCCGACGTGGAGCGGCTGCTGCACGCCCTGCACGTGGCCAGCATTGCCGACTACGTGGAGGCCCTGCCCCTGGGCCTGAACACCAAAATTGGCATGGATGGCAACGGCATGAGCCAGGGGCAGCGGCAGCGCCTGCTCATTGCGCGGGCCGTGTACAAAGACCCTGCTTTCCTGTTCCTCGACGAAGCCACCAATGCCCTCGACACCACCAACGAAAGCGCCATTCTGCGCAATCTGGACGAGTTTTTGGCCGAGCGCACGGTGGTGGTGGTGGCCCACCGCCTCAGCACCGTGCGGCACGCCGACAACATCGTGGTGATGCAGCAGGGCCGCATTGTGGAGCAGGGCACCCACGAGGCGCTGGTGGCGCTGCAAGGCCAATACTTCGCCCTCGTGAAAAACCAGCTGGAACTGGATTCCTAGCCTCGCTCAGCGTGCGCTATCCGCCGCGCCACTACCCACTGCCTACCCCGTTTTCTTTATGGCCGCTCCTATTATTTCGCATTCCGAAGAGCTCGACGACATTATTACCACCCAGCCGCACTGGTTTGTGCGCCTGGGCACGGGCCTGTTTCTGCTGCTGCTGGGGCTGCTACTGCTGCTGAGCTGGCTGGTGAAATACCCCACCGTGGTGCGCTGCCGCCTAGCCCTGAACGCGGTGAACGCCCCCAAGCCGGTACTGGCCCGCGCTACCAGCCGCCTCACGGCCGTGCTGGTGCGCGACCAGGCCCCCGTGCGCAAGGGCCAGCTGCTGGCCCTGCTGGAAAACCCGGCCGACAATGCGCAGGTGCTGCGCCTGGGCACTTACCTCGATTCGCTGGCGCGGACCAGTGCCGTGGCCAGCCGCACCCAGCACCCGCGTCGGCCCACCTATTTCCCCGCCAAGCTGGGCGAGTTGCAGGCCAGGTACCAAGTATTTGCGCAGGCGCACGCGCAGCTCTATAACCTGCGGGCCGGTGGGTTCTTTGCTAAAAAAGAGCGGCTGCTGCGCGCCGAGTTGGCCACGCTGTGCCTGGGGCAGCAAAACCTGGCGCAGCAAAACGGACTGTTTGAGCGCGACTGGCAGCTGGCCCACCAGGAAATGCTGGCTCAGCAAAAGTTGGCGGGTAAGGGCGTAATCGCGGCCTCGGACTTCCGGCGCGAGCAGAGCCGCGAGCTGGCCAAGCAATTTCCTGTGAAGCAGGGCGAGGCCATCCGGCTCGATAACCTGACGCGCCAGCGGGCCAAAGAGCAGGAGCTTCTGGACCTGGCCAAAACCGAGCAGGAGCAGGCCGATACCTACGTGCAGAGCCTCAATACCCTGCGTAGCGCCGTAGACGAGTGGAAGGCCCGCTACGTGCTGGTAGCACCCGAAGCCGGCCGCGTAAATTTCTCCGGCGTGCTGGAGGCCAGCCAGCTGGTGCGTGCCGACCAGGAAGTGTTCTTCATCAGCCGGCCCTCGGTGTCGTACTACGGCGAGATGCAGGTGCCGCAGCAAAACCTGGGCAAAGTGAAAGTGGGTCAGGCCGTACTTATAAAGCTCGACGGCTATCCCTTCAACGAGTTTGGGGTGGTGGAAGGCCGCGTGGCGTATTTGTCGGAAATTCCCACGGTCCGCAACGGCTTTTTCGCCAAAGTGTCGCTGCCCCACGGCCTGCTGACTACCTACGGCAAAAAAATCGTGTTCCGCAACCGCATCAGCGCCCAGGCCGACATTCTCACCGAAGATACCCGCCTCCTGGAGCGCATCCTCTACCAAATCCGACTCAGTCTGAACAGCCTGAAATAGCGGCTAGCCTGGAAACGGCCGTGAGCTAAAGCATAACGGTCGCGTTTTCCCATTAGGCTACTCAGCGCAGGGCTTACATTTGGTGGCCGTTGCTGAAGGTCAGCGGCCATCCTGCTTTTTCGCTTATGCCCACCTGGTCCATCCAGCCGCTCCTGCTGCCGTTGCGCTATATCTGGAAAATATCCCGCAATGCTTCCACCACCAAAACTAACCTAATACTGCGGGTAGCCGGGGCCGGCTACGAAGGCGTGGGCGAAGCCGCCCCCAACGTGCGCTACGGCGAAACACCGGAACTACTCCAACAGCAATTCGAAGAGCTGCAAAGCGCTGGGCTAACCAAAGTGTCCTCACTCGTGGAGCTCGATGCCCTGTTGGCCCAGCATCCGGTAGCCCACGCCCTGAGCTTTGCTTTGGAGGCCGCTTTGGTGCTCTGGCTGGCCGCCCAGGCGGGGCAACCAGTTTGGCAGTGGCTGGGCGTGGAACCACCAGCTCCGCTGGTGCCCACCGCTTTTTCCTTGCCCATTATGGCGGTGGGGGAAGTAGCCGGTTTCTTGCGGGAGCAGGATGCTGCTCGTTTTCAGCTTCTTAAGATTAAAGTGAATCAAACCGAAGGCCTGGACCTGCTGCGCGAGGTGGCCCGCGCCCTGCCCGGGCACTCCCTGCTGGTAGATGGCAACGAAGCCTGGTCCGATGCCGACAGCCTGCTTAGCTTTCTGGAAGCCGCCGGCCATGTGCCCGGCTTAACCATGCGCCTGCTGGAACAACCCTTGCCTTCCGCCTGTGCCGATGATTACCGCTACCTGCGCCCCCGCAGCAATGTGCCGCTGCTGGCCGACGAGTCGGTAACGGACACAGCGGACTTTGCCGAAATCGCCCGGCAGTTCCACGGCGTGAACGTGAAGCTGATGAAAGCCGGGGGCTTCCGGCGCGGTATCGAGCTGTTGCGCCAAACCCGCGCCCACGGCCTGCTGTCCATGCTGGGCTGCATGGTCGAAACCACGGTGGGCATTGCCTCCGCCCTGCAAATCAGTAGCTTAGCGGAAATACACGACCTCGACGGCTTCCTGATTGTGCAGAATGAGCCATTTGGGCTAGTGCGCGAGGCCACGGGGTTGCTTTCGATGTAGTAAGACGAGGGCGAAACCGCAGACTTTAAAGGGTTGCGGTAAAACCTATTTCGGGGTCGTCATCTGGGCTTGGAGTTGGGCCAGCTGGTCGTCGATGGCTTTGGTGTCGGGCATATCGGTGCGGCCCTGGCTGAGGAGGCTCACTTTCTGGTTCAGGAGCTCAATCTTTTTATTGAGCAGGGTGATTTGCTGGGCCGGGGCCAGGTAGCCGGGGCCGCGCTGGGTGTAGGTTTCGTACTTGGCGCTGGGGGCCGGGGCGGTTTCGCCCCGGGCGGCGGCGGCGCTGGTCGGGGTGGCGAATACCACGCCGCCATCGGCCCGCACGTAGTCGCCTTCGCGCAGGGTCAGCTTTTTGCCCTGGGGGTGAACTTTGTCGGCAGGTATTTCTACGATGCCGTTTTTGTAGTTGATTTTGGTGCCGTTGGCCAGCTTCACGTTTTGGGTGAGGGCGGTGGTCTGGCTGCCGTCGCGGCGCACTACCTCGCCGTTGCTAAACACGAATTGCGTGCGTGCGGCGGTTTGCACCGGGAAGCCGCCGGCCTGGGCCGCCGCAAGGCGAGGGGCCGTGGCGAGGCAGCTGGCAGTGAGGGCTAAAAAGAGAAAACGATGCATGGCGAAGAGGAGCTGTGAAGTTTATTTTGCGGGAATACGAGGTTTGCCGTCGTTCGTTCGGAAGCCGTTGACGGAGGAGGCTTTATTTTTAAAATAAAATCAGAACAATGTTGCAACATTAAATGTATGTACATAAATTTGCAACCGATTCCATTGCTCATCATGCGTATCGAAGACGAAATCAAGCAGCCCCATTTCCGCGACGAGCACCAGAAGGGCCACATCAACCTGCTGTACACGGCGGGGTGGCTCCAGCTGCGTCAGGCGGCGGCCTTCAAGCCCTTTGGCCTCACGCTGCCGCAGTTCAATATCTTGCGCATTCTGCGGGGGCAGCATCCTTGCCCCGCCACAGTGGCACTGCTCATCGACCGCATGCTGGATAAAACCAGCAACGCTTCCCGCATTGTGGACCGGCTGGAGGAGAAGCAGCTCGTGACGCGCACCGTGTGCCCGGCCAACCGCCGCGCCGTCGACATCCGCATCACCCAGGCCGGCCTCGATTTGCTCGACCGCATTGAGGAATCCAAAGCCATTGACTCCAATAACAATCAACTAAGCGAAGCGGAAATGCAGCAGCTCAACTTTCTGCTCGATAAACTGCGCACGGTTGAGTAAATCCGGCCCTTGCCGACTAGCCCCCAATAGCCTTTCTGGCACATTTTTTCGATGCGGCCCGTCCGTCATCATTTTTTCCTTTTTGCTTCCCTTTTTTCAATTTCCTTTTTAAGATGAAAAACATCCTCTTCCCCGCCCTGCTCGCCATTGCCGTGCTCGGTACCGCCCCCGCGGCTTCGGCCCAAAAAATGAACAGCGCCAAAATGGCTACCAAAGCCCCCGCCTACAAGCTACAGCCCCAGTTGAGCACCCTGGGCTGGGAAGGCAAAGCCGTAACGCACGGCCACAACGGCAGCATGAACTTCACTGATGGCGAGCTGCTGGTGAAAGGCAACGCCCTGGTGGGTGGCACCGTGACCGTGGACATGAAGTCGCTGAAAGCGCTGGATATCAAGGATACTGAGTCGCAGGGCAAATTTGTGGGCCACATGACCAGCGATGATTTCTTCGGCGTAGAGAAATTCCCTACTTCGACCTTCAAAATAGTGAGCGTGACGCCCATCAAAGGTGCCAAGGATGCTGCTGATAATGCCACCATCGCCGGCGACATGACCATTAAGGGCGTGACGCAGCGCATCAGCTTCCCCGCCAAAGTAGGCGTGAAGGACGGTATAGCCGCCGCCAGCGGCAAAGTGACCATCGACCGCACCAAGTTCGGCCTGAAGTACGGCTCGAAGTCGTTCTTCGACACCCTTGGCGACAAAGCCATCTACGACACGTTCGACCTGGCTTTCAACATCATCGCCAAGCAGTAATTTAGCCGGATTTAGCGGATTGATTGGTTGCGCGAATTCGGGGTGCCCTGATGCGCTTGAAAATAAAAAAACCCGCCAAACTTTGGCGGGTTTTTTTTATTCGGGAATTTCAAATTTTCGGGGCAATTCGAATTTGAGGTTGTGGCTCTTTTTGCGGCTGTGCAACTCTCGAAGCGTTTCGTCTAGCTCGGGCTGGTACTCTACCCACAGGTCTTCGTGCAGGCTTTTGAGGACCAGGGCCGGCACGCGGGCGGCGAGGCGGGCGGTGGCGTTGTAAAAGCCGTCCCACACGCTGTCGAACTGCCCGGAGTAGTTGTCGATGGCCTGCCGCAGGATGTACACCAGCAGGTCGATTTCGAGCTGCTTGTTTTTGGTGATGCGACGGGCGCGGGCGGCTTCCTGCACGCTGGCCCGCAGGGCCTTCACCAAACTACGGTTGAGCAGGCGGCCCGACACGGCCACGTTGAACAGCTCGTGGATACGGTCGGCGGTTTCTTCCTGAATCTGGCCGATGGTTACGTCGGCCAGCAGCTCGAAGCGGAAGGTTTCGTAGAGCTCGGCATCGCGGCGCACGGCGCGTAGCAGCAAGGCTTCTTTTTCGTTTTCGGGCAGGCGCTTGAGGGCCTTTTTGAAATCGGCGGAGGGAACGGGCATAAAAAATTGGAAACTGATGAAAAATCCGGCCCCGCCAGGCGGGCCGGAGCGAAGCCGGATTGCAGCCCGAAAAATACGGCGCAACTCCGCACGGCGGTGCGCCAGGGGCATTCGGAGGCCGGCAGCAGCCCCGCACTCGGAAGAAAAACGTCGGGTTTTCACGAAACGAATTAGCCACCTTCGGGGTTATTACCAGCCGCCCCGCGCGGGCTTTTGCGTAAATTTGCCCTATGAATACCCGCCCGCAAATTGAACACGATGAGGACGTACTGCTGCTCGAAGAAGAAGTCGAGCTGCGCAACCTCGTGGTGTACAACGACGACATCAACACGTTCGAGCACGTCATCAAAACCCTGATTGACGTGTGTGGCCACCAGCCCGAGCAGGCCGAGCAATGCACCCTGCTCATCCACTACAAAGGCCAGTGCGCCGTCAAAATCGGCACCTACGAGGAGCTGGAGCCCATGTGTACGGCCATCCACGACCGGGGCATTGCGGCCGATGTCGTTTAACTTTTGGTGCTTGGTTATTGGTGCTTGGTGCTTGGTTTTTGTAAGAACCACACTTTTTGACCAGGCACCAAGCATTAATAACCAAGCACCAACCTACCTGAATGGAGTTTCCCTCTAAACTGATTGAAAACGCCGTGGGCGAGCTGGCCCGGCTGCCCGGTATCGGCCGCAAAACGGCCCTGCGGCTGGCGCTGCACCTGCTCAAGGCCGAGATGGATACCACCGCCTCGCTGGCCGAGGCGCTGGCCAAAATGCGTTTCGAAATAACCTATTGCCGCACCTGCCACAGCATTTCCGATTCGGAAGAGTGCGGCATTTGTGCCAACCAGCTGCGCGACCACAGCCTGGTGTGCGTGGTGTCGGACGTGCGCGATGTCATCGCCATCGAGAATACGGGCCAGTACAAAGGCGTGTACCACGTGCTGGGCGGCGTTATTTCGCCCATCGAGGGCGTGGGGCCTTCCGATTTGCACATCGACTCGCTGGTGGAGCGGGCGGCGGCCGACGACTCGGAACTGCGCGAGGTCATCCTCGCCATCAGCCCCACCATGGAGGGCGACACGACGGCGTTTTACCTCTCGCGCCGGCTGCGCGACTTGCCCAACGTGCATATCAGCACCATTGCGCGCGGCATTCCGGTGGGCGGCGAGCTGGAATACGCCGATGAGATTACGCTAGGGCGCAGCATTGTGGAACGGCTCCGGCAGGCGCGCTAAAAGAGCTTGTACCCCGAAATTGTATTTCGGCCCGCCTGAACGATTCTCCCACGACCAGTCGCGCGGGCCGAAATGAAATTTCGGGGTACAAGCTCTAATTTCGCCCTCTGTGGTGAAGCTCTCCGTCGTTATCGTCAATTACAACGTCTGCTATTTCCTGGAGCAGGCGCTGCTCTCGGTGCGGCGGGCCGTGGAGAAGCTGGGCCAGCCGGTGGAGGTGTTTGTGGTTGATAATAACTCGGCCGACGGCTCGGTGGCGATGGTGCGGGCGCGGTTTCCGGAGGTAATTCTCATTGCCAACCACGACAACCCCGGCTTCTCGAAGGGCAACAACCAGGCCCTGCGCCGCGCCACCGGCCAGTACCAGCTGCTGCTGAACCCCGACACTGTGGTAGAGGAGGATACCTTTCGGGCCTGCTGCGACTTTCTGGACGCGCACCTCAACTGCGGTGGCCTGGGCGTGAAAATGCTGGACGGCCAGGGAAAATTTTTGCCCGAAAGCAAGCGCGCGCTGCCCACGCCGGGCGTGGCCTTCTATAAAATGTTTGGACTGGCGAAGCTACTGCCGAAGTCGCGCACCTTCGGGCGCTACCACCTCGGGTTTCTCGACAAGGACGAAACCCACGAAGTTGAGGTGCTGAGCGGCGCGTTTATGCTGCTGCGCAAGTCGGCGCTGGACGAAATCGGCCTGCTCGACGAGGACTATTTCATGTACGGCGAGGACATCGACCTCTCGTACCGCCTCACCCAGGGCGGCTGGAAAAACTACTACTTCCCCGGCACCCGCATCATTCATTACAAGGGCGAAAGCACGAAGCGCACCAGCGTAAACTACGTGTTTGTGTTTTATCGAGCGATGGTGGTTTTCGCCCAAAAGCACTTCGCACCGGGCCAGGCGGGCCTGTTTTCGTTGCTGATAAATGCTGCCATCTGGCTGCGGGCGGGCGCGGCCGTGCTGGAACGGCTGGTGGTGCGTGCCGCCCCGCTGCTGCTCGATGCCAGCTTGATTTGGGCCGGCATGTACTTCCTGAAAACTTATTGGGAGCGCAACCACAAGTTTGTGCCGGGTGCCTACCCGCCGCAGTACATGCTGGTGGCGGTGCCGGTCTACATTTTGGTCTGGCTCACCTCGGCCTACCTGAGTGGGGCCTACGACCCACCGGTCCGCACTTCGCGGGTGGTGCGTGGCATTTTCGTAGGCACGCTGCTGATTTCGGCCGCTTCCAACTTCCTCGATGCCTGGCGCTTTTCCAAGGCCCTGATTATTCTGGGGGGCGTGTGGGCGGTGGCCGCGCTGGTGGGCCGGCAGCTGCTGGCTCACTTCATCAAGTACCGCGACCTGCGCCTGAGCGAGCGCCGCCAGAAAAATATTGCCATCGTGGGCTCGGGCCCCGAAAGCCGCCGCGTGCGCCAGCTCCTCGAAGCCGCCGCCGTGCAAGCCCGCGTGATTGGCTACGTGGAAGTTGG
>JAYULN010000288.1:0-4792 GCA_043763525.1 Hymenobacter sp. | reverse complement strand
CATCGAGCACCCGCCGAATCCAGGCCACGCGGCCGTCCATCATGTCGCTCGGCCCGATGATGTCGGCCCCGGCGCGGGCCTGGGCCAGGGCCATCTGGCCCAGCACTTCGAGGGTGGCATCGTTGAGAATTTCGCCCGATTCGGCATCCACCACGCCGTCGTGGCCATCGCTGCTGTAGGGGTCCATCGCCACGTCGGTCATCAGCACCACGTCCGGAAACTGCCGCTTAATGTCGGCCACCGTTTTCAGGTACAGGCCTTCCGGGTTGGCCGATTCGGTGGCCAGCCGGTCCTTCAGCGAGTCGTTGATGCTGGGGAAGGGCGCGAAGGTTTTGATGCCCAGCTCCACGCACTGGCCGATTTCATCAATGATTTTATCGGCTGAGTAACGGTAGATGCCGGGCATGGATTTTACTTCCAGCGCCTGGTTCTGGCCCTCAATCAGGAAGAGCGGAAAGATGAAATCGTGGGTGGTGAGGCGGGTTTCCTGCACCATGTCGCGGATAACTTCGGACTTGCGGTTGCGGCGGGGGCGGTGGGTAGGGAGCATTGCGGGAGGCCAGGCGCTGGCCGGAGAGGGGGTAAGGCGGAAAATGAACGGCGCTATAAGGCAAACCGGCATCACAAAGTTTGCTGCAAAAACCGGGGCCTAACCAAACGGGTCGAGGTAGGCCACCAGGATGGCCAGCGCTGCCGCCCCGGCCACAATGCCCCAAACCAGCCCGCCGCCGCTCAGCAACAGCCCAAGCAAGGCAATGGGCAATGTCACCAGGCCCAGAATGCCGAATACCGTGGTGCCCAGTCCGGCCTCGGCGATGCCCTGGGGGCGGTGCCGGAGGTGCCAGCGCGGCTGTTTGGGAGTAGTCGTAACGCGCTGCGGGCCGGCAGTCGCAAAGTGCCGTTCAAGAAATGCAGGAGCCAGCGCCCGGTGCGCCCGGTGCGCCCGGTGCGCCGACGAACCCATGTCACCAGGAGCAGCCAGTGTGGCTGCTGCCACAGCCGGGGCGGCTTGCGCTGGCAAGGCCAGGGGCATCCCCGTTGGGGCAGGGGCTGGTTGGGCGGCGCGTGCCGGAACGGCGGCCACCCGCGTGCTGGCAATTGGCTGAAACGAATAACCCATCCGGGCGCTCTGGCAGCCCGTAGTCAGGCCTCCCCAAATCAGCGCCAGCAAGCCCAATTGCAGCCCGGCCCGGCCGCGCCGATACAAATGCATGTGCATGTAAAAAACGTCAGAAGTGAAGTCGAAATCAGATAGTACGGGCGCTTGGCTGTTTCCGCTACGCGCGGCCCAATTTCTCGGCCGCCTGCCAGCCCGTGCCGGCCCCCATGGCCATGCCCATGCCGTTGCAGCGCACGGCCGCCAGCACCCCCGGCCGCACCCAGTCGATGATGGGGGCCAGCGCCGGTCCGAAGCCCATCACCCCGCTCCAGCGGTAGTCGATGCGGGGCTGCCGGCCGGGCAGAATTACCTCGCGCAGCAGGTTTTCGAGGTATTGCTGCACCGGTTTGGTAAGGCCGGGCGCAGTGGTTTCCTCGGCGGCGAAATCTAGATTGCGGCCCCCGCCCAGCAGCATGCGGTGGTCGGGCAGCTGGCGGAAATAAGCGTAGCCGTGGTCGTAATGAAAAGTGCCAGTCAGCGCCACGTCGGGCAGCGGCTCGGTCACCAGCACCTGGCCCCGGCCGGGAGTTACGGCCACGTCGGGCAGTAGCTCGGTGGCGAAGGCATTGGTGGCCACCAGCACCTGGCCGGCTTCCAGGGTGGCTCCGTTGGCCAGGCGCACCAGGGGGTTGCGGCCCAGGCCGGTTTCAAGGGCCTCTACCGCGCAGTTGGTGAGCACGGGCACGTCGGCGGCCCAGGCGCGGCCCAGCAGCGCACGCATCATCAGGCCCGCGTCGAGGCTGCCTTCCTGCTCATTTTTAATCAGCGTTTCCACGCCCCGGAAACCAAAGCGGCTCGCCGTGGCACTCGCGTCGCGGAAGGTGCGCGCGTGCCCCACCACCGGAGCCAGCAGCTCGTTGAAATAGTCAATTTTCTCGCGGCAATTGGCCGCCATGGCCTTTTCCTCGTGCCGAAATAGCTCGTAGCCGCCCACGGGCTGGTAGTTCAGCGCGGCATCGCCCAGCAACTCGCGCAGCCGGGCCAGGCCTTCGCAGCGGGCGGCCACCACGGCTTGCAGGTCGCCGCGCTTTTCCTGCTCAATCAACTCTGAAATCGACCCAAAGCAGGCAAAGCCGGCATTTTTAGTGGAGGCTCCGCTGGGCAGCGGGCCGCGCTCCAGCACCACCACGCGCCAGGTGGGCTGGCGCTGCTTCAGATACAGCGCCGCCGTTAGGCCCACCAGTCCCGCCCCAATGATGGCCACGTCGGCTGGCCCGAAAAAGGATTGGTGCTCCCAATAAGAAAAAAGGTGCCTGGTGCCTGGTGCCTGGTGCATGGTTCAGTATGCCATTGAAGAAGCGTGTTGCAATTCGATACTGATTCAAAACCCAAAACCCAAGCACCAGGCACCAGGCACCAGGCACTAGAAGGCCAGAATTACTTCCTCAATAATATCGCAGGCCTCGTGCAGCTGCTCTTCCGTAATCACCAGCGGCGGGGCGAAGCGGATGATGTCGCCGTGGGTAGGCTTGGCCAGCAGGCCGCGCTCCATCAGGGTTACGCACACGTCCCAGGCGGTGCGGCCGTCGGCGGCGGGCACGATGATGACGGCATTCAGCAGGCCCTTGCCGCGCACCAGGTCCACGGTTTCGGGGCGCTTGGCCTGCACCTGGCGCATCCGCTCCCGGAAGATTTCGCCCAGGCGGGCGGCGTTTTGGGCCAGCTTTTCGTCAATCAACACATCCAGGGCGGCCCGCATCACGGCGCAGGCCAGCGGGTTGCCGCCGAAGGTAGAGCCGTGCTGCCCAGGCTGAATGGTGAGCATCACCGCGTCATCGGCCAGCACCGCCGACACCGGCAGCACGCCCCCGCTCAGGGCCTTGCCCAGAATAAGGATATCGCCGCGCACGGCTTCGTGGTCGCAGCACAGCAGCTTGCCGGTACGGCCCAGGCCAGTCTGAATCTCATCGGTGATGAACAGTACGTTGTGGGCTTTGCACAGCGCCGCCGCCTGGGCCAGGTAGCCCACGGCGGGTACCATCACCCCGGCCTCGCCCTGAATGGGCTCAATGAGGAAGCCGCACACATGCGGGTCTTGCAGGGCCGCTTCCAGGGCCTCCATGTCGTTGTAAGGCACCACCTGGTAGCCCGGCGCGAAGGGCCCGAAGCCGCCCGTGCTGTCGCCGTCGGTGCTGAAGGAGATGATGCCCGTGGTGCGCCCGTGAAAGTTGTGTTCGGCCACGATGATGCGGGCCATGTTTGGGGCAATGCCCTTCTCCTCGTAGCCCCACTTGCGGGCCAGCTTGAGGGCGGTTTCCACGGCCTCGGCCCCGGAGTTCATCATCAGGGCCTTGTCGTAGCGAAACAGCTCGCACAGCTGCTTTTCGGCCGCGCCCAGCTGGTCGTTGAAAAAAGCCCGCGACGTGAGCGTGAGCTGCTGCGCCTGCGTGGTGAGGGCCTCAATAATGCGCGGGTGGCAGTGGCCCTGGTTCACGGCCGAGTAGGCCGACAGAAAATCGTAATAATGCTTGCCATCCACGTCCCAGAGATGCACGCCTTCGCCCCGGTTCAGCACCACGGGCAGGGGGTGGTAGTTGTGGGCACCGTACTGGTCTTCGAGCTGCATCAGCTGCTCGGCGCGGCTGGAAGTGGCGGTGGGGGAGGTGGCGGCGGATTGCATAGGGCGGGTGGGATAAGAGGTGAGCGCACGAAATTACGGGTTTTTGGCCCAGTATGCGCTGCCCCTATTATCGCAGCGGCAGGCTTTCGAGCTGGCGCGAGTTATCGATGTACCGGCCCACGTAGTTGCCCTCCTCGCGGCCGCTGGCCCGTAGCAGGGTCCAATCGAGCACGGCGGTTTCGGGGAAGCTCACGGGCGTGGGCTCGCTGGGGCCGGCCGAGTCGGCGGCATTGGGCAGCAGCAGGGCCTGCACCGTGGTATCGTGCCAGCCCAGCACCCGCGCCGAGGCCTGCCGGAAGCTGGTATCGGTGGCCACCACCCGCACCGAGAGCAGAAACTTGTCGCCGGTGGCCAGCCCGGCCAGAAACCGTTTTTTGGCCTGGGGCAGCGTGCGCAGGGCTTCCCGCACCGGTTCGGCCAGGGCGGTTTCGTTGCGGGCCAGGGCCGGGCGCACGCCCGCCGGGGTCGTTGCCGGCGTAAGCACCACCGGCGTAGTGGCCTGGGCCACCACTTGTGCCGGCCGCCCCAGCACCGCGCCGACTAGTAACCCCGCAAAAATAAATGGTGTTTTCATCGGAAAGAATTGAAGTAAGAACAGCAAGATACTGCCTGGCGGCCTTCCACCAGCGCCGGCCGTACCTTTGATTCCCTCATGCCCGCTCCCGTCCCCCAACCCCTTCAGCCCGGCGATTTCTACTACACGCCCGAGGGCTACCTCGTCTTCACCGAGCAGTACCACCGGCGGCGGGGTAGCTGTTGCGGCAGCGGTTGCCGGCACTGTCCCTGGAAATTTCAGGCCAAACCAGGCCCTCAGGGTGCATCCGACCAGAAATAAGCCGGGGGTGCTTGGTGAATGCCAGACTTTTGCCGATATTTGCGGCCCGTTTCCCTGCTTTAGTAATTTCTTAATCCTCCGATATCATGGCCCGTGTTTGTGATTTGACCGGCAAGCGTACCCGCGTTGGTAACAACGTATCGCACGCTAACAACAAGACTAAGCGCAAGTTCTATCC
>JAYULN010000287.1:0-1941 GCA_043763525.1 Hymenobacter sp. | reverse complement strand
CGCTTCTTCGAAATTGCCTACGCCACCATGCACACCACGGGGCAGGCCTACATGATGTCGTTTCAGGCCAGCGGCCCCCACGCCGCCGACCGCGCCCTCGAGGCCATTGCCGCCGGCTACGAGGAGCAAACCCGCTTTCCCGAAGAAACCAGCTGGGAGAAGCCCATGGGCAAGTATAGCATCAAGCTGAACAAGACCTGGCGCGTGGTGCCCAAGGGCCTGGCCCTGGTCATCGGCTGCTCCACGTTCCCGACCTGGAACACGGTGCCGGGCATGTTCGCCTCGCTCGTTACCGGCAACCCCACCATCATCAAGCCCCACCCCAAGGCGGTGCTGCCCATTGCCATTGTCATTGCTGAAGTGCAGAATGTGCTCAAGGAGCACGGCCTGAACCCCAACATCTGCCAGCTGGCCGTGGATGCCGACGACCATCTCATCACGAAGGAGCTGGCCGAAAACCCCGCCATCAAGCTCATCGACTACACCGGCGGCTCGGCTTTCGGCGAGTACGTGGAAGGGCTGAAAGGCAAAACCGTGTTCACCGAGAAAACCGGGGTCAACAGCATCATCATCGATAGCTGCGATGACCTCGACAAAGTGGCCCAGAACCTGGCCTTCTCCGTGAGCCTGTACTCGGGCCAGATGTGTACCGCGCCCCAGAACTTCTTCATCCCCGCCGGCGGCGTGAAAGTGGGCGACGCACTGGTGCCCTACGAGGAAGTGGTGCAGAAGCTTTCGGCTGCCGTCACGGGCCTGGCTACCAACCCCAAAGCCGGCCCCCACGTGTTCGGGGCCATCCAGAGTTCCACCACCCACGACCGGGTGAAGAAGCTGGCCTTCGACGGCGGCCGCAGCATTCTGGCCCACGGCACCGTGGACAACCCCGTGTTTCAGAACGCCCGCACCTGCTCGCCCAGCATCCACGAGTTGGGTTCGGATAAGGTGGCGCAGTTCAGCCAGGAGCTGTTCGGGCCCATTATGCTGGTCATCAAAACCAAAGACACCCAGGAAAGCATCCACCTCGCGGCCCAGCTGGCCCGCGAGCACGGTGCCATTTCCTGCGGCGCTTACACGACTGATAACGCCATTAAGGAGCAGATTATGGACGAGATGAGCCTGGCTGGCACGCCCGTCAGCTTCAACCTCACCGGCGGTATCTACGTGAACCAGAACGCCGGCTTCTCCGACTTCCACGTAACCGGCGGCAACCCGGCCGGCAACGCCAGCTTCACTAACCCCGAGTTCGTCATCAAGCGCTTCACCTGGGTCGGTTTCCGCGAACCAGCGTAACGCGCTGCGCTTAATCAGGAACGAGCCTGTCATGCTGAGGAACGAAGCATCCTGTCACCGTCGAACGAACCGTTGAGGCGTGATACAGCAGTTTGCAAGTTAGTGTACGTGCCCCGGTCCGACGGCGGAGCCGTCCGACCGGTTGTCGTGGGAACGATGGCGGCACGACTGGCGTAGGCGGTGCAAACGACCACCGGTCCGACGGCGGAGCCGTCGGACCGGGGCACGGACGCCAATCTGTAAACCGCTCTAGGATGCTTCGTTCCTCCGCATGACAGCATTAAAAAAGGGCCGCCGCTTCAACCGAAGCGGCGGCCCTTTTTTAATGAGAATTTTTGAATTTGTAGTGGTGCCTGGCTTTGGTTGTTTTGAAGGTTTCCAGCTTGTGGGGGTGCAGGTCGACGGTAGGGCGGGTGCTTTCGTGCCGGAACTGGGCTTTGTCGCTTTTGCCCTTGCCGGCTTCGGCGGCGTGGGCGAAGGCGCGGCTGGCTTTCACGCGGGGCCGGGGCTGAGCACTGGCGAAGCCAATGCTGAAAACGATTAGGAGGGAGGGTAAGTAACTGGCCATAATTAAACTGCCTATCTTTGAGCATGCGTAAACGCTTTGTCACCTTGGATTCGCAGGAACGGGCCACCTTGCAGGCGGGTCGG
>JAYULN010000286.1:0-11873 GCA_043763525.1 Hymenobacter sp. | reverse complement strand
TACCGCGTGGTGAGCAGGATAAAAAAATAGGAAAATTAGAAGCTGTAACGTGGCGTACGGATGACCGGACGGGTAATGAGTCCGGGCTTGGGCAAGCGGTAGGAGAGCATAATTTCTTGCGAGCTGAACGCCCGGGCAGCTTGGTTAAAGGCGATGAAATCAAAAGCATAACCCAAACGAAGTGCGTTGTCCTTTGCAAAGCTTAAGCCAAGTAACCCCGAAACGGATTCTTCGTGCCGATAGTTGGCACCTATCCAATATTTGTCGTCGATGGTGGCACGAACGCCGCCTTCGAGCGAGTAGTTCTTGGCGTTGTCAAATTTGCTGGTGCTGGAAAACTTGCCTGGCAGCACGGCTTTCACCAGTACCATCGGGGTAACTACAACGGATTCGGTGGCATCAATATTATATCCGGCAGTAAAATAGGCGTGGTTTTCGGCCAGGTACTTGCTGGGCGTGCCTTGGGTGCCGCCGCTCTTGAACGAGTACTCGGAACGTGCCAAGTTATTGAGGCTGATGCCCGAATAGAATTTCGGCGACTCGTACCAAACCCCTAGGCCTGCGTCAAACTTGCTGTCCGAAGCATCCTGGGGCACATTGATGTCGCCGGCATCGATGGCGCGGTAGGTGCCTTTGCTCAAATAAGTATAAATGCCCTGGACTCCAAAGCCTAATTTACCGGAGCCCAGCTTGACGTGCTGTGAATACGAGAGCGCGGCATTGGTCATCTTCGATTGGCCTACCTGGTCGTAGTACACGGCCAGACCTACGCCCCCGTTCAGGGCCAGCACGGGCAACGAAACCGTAATCAGGCCGGTACGGGGCGACCCACCGCCATCGAGGGTCCCGCTATAGTTCAAGTACTGGTAGCGACCGATGAGGTTTACTTCGCCCTGACCCTTGATGCCAGCATAAGCGGGGTTGAGCGACATCCCGTTGAGCCCGTAATGGGTAAACTGGGGCTGCTGCTGAGCCAGCGCCGCGCCAGCTGCTGCCATGAGCAGCAGGGTTGCGAGTATTGTTCCTTTCATAGGGGTTGGATGGCGAAGGTGGATGGCGAAAGAGAAGGGGTGGGGTGGGGGCTAACTATTAAGATGAGAATAGCTTCCAAATGTAATGCAAAAACCTTTTCCAAAAAATCATAACAAAAAAACCGGCGCAGTAGGAGTTTGCGCCGGTTCTCAGTCTGTTATCCAGCTATACGCTGGGCTTCGTGCTTTTGGTACTGGCCTTGCCTACATCGGGCTGGGCGTGCCGGCGGATATAGGCCTCGATGGCCCCCGTCATGGACGGGGCATTGGGGTGGGGCGCTTCGATATCGAGAATGAGACCGGCATCTATTACGGCTTTGGCCGTGGTGGGGCCAAAGGCCGCGATGCGGGTGCCTTCCTGCACGAAATTGGGGAAGTTGACGAAGAGCGAACTAATGCCGGAAGGGCTAAAGAAAGCTATGCAGTCGTATTTCACCTCGGCCAGGTCGGACAAATCGCTGGCGACGGTGCGGTAGATAACAGCCTCGGAAAACTTGAGGTTGTTAGCCCGCATGAACACCGGCAGGTCATCTTTGCGGATGTCGGAGCACGGGTAGAGAAACTTCTCGCCCTTGTGCTTCTTGATAACATCGAACAAATCGGCCGCCGTGCGCTCGCCCACAAACAGCTTGCGCTTGCGGAGCACGATGTACTTCTGGAGGTAGTTGGCGGTTTGCTCAGAAATGCAGAAATATTTCATTTCCGCGGGCATTTCCAGCTTGGCTTCCTGGCAGATACGAAAAAAATGGTCAACGGCGTTACGGCTGGTAAAAATGACAGCCGTGAATTCCAATATATTTATTTTTTCGCGCCGAAAATCCTTGTAGGATACGGGCTGCACCTCAATGAACTCCCGAAAATCGACCTGAATGCCGTATTTCTCGGCGATGGCGAAGTAGGGGGAAACGTCGTTGGTGGGCTTGGGCTGGGTAACCAGGATGCTATCGATGCGGTTGGCATGCCGGCCTGTGCCCGGCTTATCTGCACTCTCGGCCATACAGGAAGGAAAGGTAATGCTAGGACAATAAGAGGAAGTGTTGGGCTAATACAAACAGTGTGGCGGGCGGCTTAATCAGTACGTGAAAACGATAAGCTTTAGCAAAACCAGCAAAGGTAGTACTTCAGTGGCGCAAAGGTAGGCAAACAAATGTAGATTCAGCAGGGAGGCATGCTGGTGCAGAGTGCGGGCCACGCGCAGCACGGTACCGGCCAGCACGATGCCCACGACCCCACTGGCGGTCCAGGCCACGGTGGTAGGAAAGCTACTGTTGAGGCTAAGGTAGAGCAGCAGTACCAGGGGCAGAAAAAGACCGGCCAGCAGGGTGGTGCGCAGAAACTCCCGATACTGGATGTTGACCAGCGGCTGAAGACCAAATATGTACGCCATAATACTTACGTACAGGTACTTGCCGAACACGAAAGTGGTGATAACGGCGGTGTAGAGCAGCACGCGGGCAACGATGGCGGTTTCGGGCACATCGAAGAAGCGCCGCAGCAAGGGCAGGTTCTGCAAATCGGTGTGGATGGCGGTGAGCAGCAGCGCGAATGACAGCGCGAAGAGCAGTACCAGCAGCAGGTTGAGCAACGAAAAAGCGGGCTTGGCCAGGAAGGCTTGTTGGTCGCTGCCGCTGCCAAACAGCTCATCTATCTGGAAAATGCGGGCAAGGCCGGGCTGATAGGTGGTGCGCACCGCGCCGTAGGACAGGCCCAGCACGAGCAGAAAACCCAGGTACACGTTCTGGCCCTGGGGGCCGGGCAGGCGGGGCTGAGCTTGTGCCACCTGGGCTTCGGGCTGGCCCGCAGCGGTGGGGGTGGTGCCAGCGCCCGAAAAGGAGGCCAGGGCCGGTACGCCATCGGGCTGCCACACGGCGAGCAGGTGCTTGCCGGCGGCGAGTTGCGCGGGCAGCAGGACAGCCAGGTCGAGCGAATACGTGGCGGCGGTGCGGGCCGTAAAAACGAGTTGATTGTCGATGAACAGGCTTAGGCCGGGCTGGGCGGCGAAGGATAACGGGAAGGGCGGGCTGTGGCCCACGCGCACCCACTGGTAGTAGGCATGCGCCGGCTGGTGGTAGCCGGGCAGGTAGAAGATGAGGCGGTTGCGGGCCGCCTCGTGAATGAGCCAGTCGGTGGAGAGGGCCGTGGGCGAGGCGGGCGGCAACTGGTGGTACTCGCTGGCCCGCGCGGGGCGCAGGCCGGCCATCATTGCCAGCACCAGGCTCCCGGTGAGGAGCCACGACGCACGCAATGAGCCTGAGGGTACCATGATGGGAATGAAGCTAGCTATTGGCCTCGGCGGCCAGAAGCTGGCGGCGGGAAATCCGGCTTTGGTACACGCCGAAGAAAATGCTGAGCAGGGCCGAGAAGGCAGCCAGGGCAGCAATGAGGATGGTGTTGCCAACGGCCGCAAACCGAATAACCAGCAGCGTAACCAATACATTGAGCAACCCCAGCAGCAGCACCGTACTAATCTGGGAGAAGCCCATGGCCAGAATGCGGTGGTGAATGTGGTTTTTGTCGGGCGAGAACGGCGAGCGGCCGGCCAGCATCCGCAGCGAGAACACCCGCAGGGTATCGAACAGCGGCACGAACAGGATGCCGACGGCGACCGACGGCGCTGAGGAACCGAAAGGCTGGCCCACCTTCAGGCCCATTTCGATGAACTGGATGGCCAGCACCGATACAATGAACCCGCAGACCAGGGAGCCGGTGTCGCCCATAAAAATGGGGGCGCGGTGAAAGTTGTAGCGCAGAAAGCCCAGCAGCCCGCCGCTGAGGCAGACGGCGACGAAGGCATAATTACCGTAATCGGCCCCGCCGTACATATAGAAATAATAGCCAAACGTGCCGCAGACAATCAGGACGATGGTGCCGGCCAGGCCGTCGAGGCCGTCGATGAGGTTGATGGCGTTGGTGATGCCCACGATGACCCCCAGCGTGAAGGCGTAGCTGATGCCCACGGGCAGCATCCCAATGCCCAGGATGCCCTGAAAGCTGGTGATGCGGATGTCGGCCATTATCATGACGATGCCGGTGGCCAGCAGCTGACCCACAAATTTCTTGGAAACCGACATGCCCACCAGGTCGTCTTTCAAGCCCACGAAGAACAGGATGATGCAGCCGGCCAGCAGCTCTTTGGCCCCGTTCTGGAGGGGGGCGAAGATGGTGAGGGCCGACATGAAGCCCGCAAACACCGCCACGCCGCCCAGGCGCGGGGTGAGCGACTGATGCACGGTGCGCCCGTTGGGCGTATCGAGCATGTTTTTGAGGTGGGCAATGTAGATGATGGACGGCACGGCGAACAACGACACCAGCAGCGCCCACAGCCAGGAAAGGCCCAATGGGATATCAATACTAAGCATAAGGAATACTTAAAGTCATTAGGCGTTTGAAGGTGGGCCAGGAAGACGGACTACCTACGCAAGACAGACAACATCAACTGTGTAGCACGCCCAAACGGTCGAGCAGGACAATGTGGGTGAAGTTATCGACCACGATGGAGTCGGGCACGAAGATGAATTTCTTGTCGAAAACCTGGGGGCCGCGGTAGTAGCTCACCCAGTACTGGTTATTGAGGTGAAACAGGGCGGGGTCGAGGGATTCGACGGGCACGGCCGTGTGGGGCGGCACCTCCTCGAACAGGTAGCGCAGTGTGGAGGTGCGCACCGGCTCGCCGTCGGCCTGCTGCCCGTAGCCATTGACATTGACGATGACGTTTTGCAGGGGGAAAGCGTTGTGATTGAGCAGGTACACCTGCCAGATGGGCTGGCCTTCGGGTGTGAGGGCGGCATCGTCGGCGGGGGTGATGGCCACGGATACGCCCTCAACCGGGTCAAAAGAAATGTCTTGCTTCACAGGACCACGGATTTAGCAGATTGTAATGGGATTCAAACAGATTTTTTGTGGCTATTGGCCAGGAGCTAGTTCGGATTGTCTCCGGCGAGCGTTGCCCCGAGCAGGGCCAGCAGGTGCGGAAGCAGCCGCTCCCGCACTTCGGCTGCCGACACGGACGCGCTACTCCCCAACTCTTGTGCCAGAGAGGTTACGGCCTTGTCGGTGATGCCGCAGGGCACGATGTGGCCGAAATACGTGAGGTCGGGGTTGACGTTGAGGGCGAAGCCGTGCAGCGTGACCCAACGGCTGCACTTCACGCCGAGGGCGCAGATTTTGCGCGGGTTAGGTGCCCCTTCTTCCCAGCCCAGCCACACGCCGGTGAGGCCGGCAATGCGGCCAGCGTTGAGCCCATACCCGGCCAGGGTGCGGATAACGGCTTCCTCCAGCGTGCGCAAGTACCAGTGAATATCGGGCCGGAAGTTGTCGAGGTCGAGAATGGGGTAGCCCACCAGCTGGCCGGGGCCGTGGTAGGTGATGTCGCCGCCCCGGTTGATGCGGTGGAAGCTGGCGGCGTGCGCCGCCAGGGCATCCTCATCGAGCAGCAGGTGTTCGGGCTTGCCGCTTTTGCCCAGGGTGTAGGTGTGCGGGTGCTCGCAGAACAGCAGGTGGTTGGGCGTAGGGGCCGGCGCGGAGCCGGCGGCTTCGGCCTGGCGGTTTTGGGTTTTGGTGGCCAGCGTGGCCTCCATCAAAGCTTCCTGGAGCTGCCAGGTGGGCACGTACTCCACCAGGCCCAGGCGCTGCACCTGCACCGTGCGATTGGGCACCGGCTGGCCGGCGGCGGGCAGGGCCGAGCCGAGCAGTTGCGCCGGGAACTGGTCTGCGGGGGAAGCCATGAGCGGGGGTTGGTGAAACGAAACGCAAAGGTACTAAATTGGCTTACGCCTTCCTTCGGGTAGCTTGCGGGCTCGTTGCTTCTCCCTCCTGCCCTGCTCTACTATGCCCCATGCGCCCCACCAGCTAGGCCAGGCCGGCGAAACGGCGGCGGCCGACTACTTCCTAACCCAGGGGTTTGAGGTGCTGGCCCGCAGCTACCGCCACGGCCGCGCCGAGGTCGACCTGGTGCTGCGGCGCGGAACCGAGCTGCTGGTTTTTGCCGAAGTCAAGACCCGCTCCTCGGGCCAGTTCGGCCCGCCCGAGACGTTCGTTTCGGCCCGCAAGAAGGAATTGTTCCGGCTCGCGGCCACGCATTTGCAGGAAGAACTGGACTGGCGCGGCGACATCCGCTTCGACATTCTGGCGCTCACCCTGCTCAGCCAGGGCTTCCGCATCGAGCACTTCGCAGACGCTTTTTACTGATGGGCAGAAGGGCCGTCGTGCAGCGGTTCCCAGGTCAGTGTACGGGTCCCGGTCCGACGGCTGGGCCAGTCCGACCGGCTGACGGATGCGCCGGCTGGGCCAGTCGTTCAGCCCGCGTTCTAGCAACAACCGGTCCGACGGCTCCGCCGGCGGACCGGGACCCGTACACTGCTGTGAAAGCTGCTCTATTTTCCGCGTTTCGGGGCGGCTTTGGGCGCGGGGTGGGACGTGGGCTTGCGTTGGCCGGGACGGTCTTCGGCATCAGGCTGGCCGCGCTTGTCGATGTTCTTCTCCTTGTCGTAGATGAGGGTGGCGTTGCGGTTGTACTCGCGGATGAGCTCGGGCTCGGCCACTTCGGGGTCGTAGCCCGATTCGGCGTACTGGTACTCGTAGCGGCGGCGGCCCCGGAAGCCCCAGTATCTCGTCCACACGCCCACGCGGCGGCCGTTCTCGAACTGGCCGCGCCAGTCGGGCTGGCCGTCGATGAGGAACTTGGCGTAGTCGCCCTCCAGCTTGCCGTTCACGTAGGGCACCACTTCGTTGATGAGGCTGCGGTCCTGGCCGTAGTAGCTCACGTTGGCATCGCGCGGGAAACCCATTTCGTAGTGGGTTTTGGTGAGAAGCACCCCGTTTTTGTCGAATTTCTCCCAGCGCAGGTGGCGGGTGCCGAGGGCGTAGTAGCCGGTTTCGAGCACCTTGTTGTTTTGCAGCTTTTTGTAGGGACCGTGCAGAATTTGGAGCGTGGTCGCGTCCTCGTCCACCGTGGCCAGCTTGAGGACTTTGTGCTTTTTGGTGTCGTAGTAATAATGCGCCGGGGCGTAGGCATTCACCTGCTGCGGGTACTTCAGGAAGTAGAAGATTTCGATAATCTGGTTCTTGCCCTTCGGCCCCGACTTGGTGTAGGCCCGCTTAATTTTCTCGCCCAGAAACACCTTCTTTTTCTTTGGCTTGCCCTTGCGCTGGGCCTCCTTTTCGGCATCCTTGGCGGCGCGCTCCTGCTCTTTGGTGAGGATGACCTTGCGGGCCGTGCTGAGCGAGGGCTTGCCCTTGAGCGAGTCGGCGGTGCGCGTGAGCGTGTCCGAAACCGGCGCGGCGGCCAGGGGCTGCTCGGGCGTGGTGCTGAAGGACATGGTTTTGCGGGTGCAGGCCCACGGCAGCAGCATGAACAGCAGCACCGCCAGACTCAGAAAACGCAACGGCCGCAGCCACAAAGGGGTAATACGCATGAATGGCACAGAATATTTTCGCGGCATCAACGCAAAGGTATAGGAGTTTGGTGCCCGCTTAAATTCAATGAGTAAGTGGGTAAATGACTGGGCCGA
This sequence comes from Hymenobacter sp., assembly GCA_043763525.1. GTDB lineage: Bacteria > Bacteroidota > Bacteroidia > Cytophagales > Hymenobacteraceae > Hymenobacter. The sequence continues at coordinate 4,333 of JAYULN010000286.1, read as the reverse complement.
GTACAACGGCGTTAGATTCGGTGGCATGAATAGATAACTGCTGTTACGCGGCAGGTTGTAGCGCGAACTCCGCAGTTCGCGTCCTCGCGCCAGTAAAGCCGCCCGAACGGCACGGGAATACGAACGACACAGTTCGCGCTACACCCCCAGCGTCGCTTGAGCCAAGGTACTGCGTAACAGCAGTAGATAAGTGGCCAATATCTTGCTCGTCTTACTCCTCACTCAGTTACTCATTTACCCACTTACTCATTGGAAAACCGCCCGCGTGGCCAGATTGAGCTGCTGGCCGGCTACCAGTATGTGCAGCCGCAAGCCGTGCCCGCTGATGACGTGGCCCTCGGGCAGGCCGGAAAGGTTGTTGTGGGTGGCCTGGGCCGCGTCGATGACGATGACGGCTTCTTCGCCGAAGACCTCGGCGGGCTGGTTGGGACGGATGAGGAGGCCGGTTTCCTCGCTCAGGCCCACGCCCAGCAGCTTGGGCTGGGCCAGCACGGCGTGCATGAGGCGCGGGTAGCGGCCACGCTCGGCAAAGTGCTGGTCGAGCAGCACGCCGGGCAGCAGGCCCAGGCCGGGCTTCACCTCGATGCGGCCGCCTAGCAGGCTGCGCCAGCCGTGGCCATCGACGAGCATGTACTCGGCCACGGCCGAGGCCCCGGCGCTGGTGCCGGCAATGATGAAGCCGGCCTCCGTTTGGTACTTGTGCCGCAGCAGGGCCAGAAACTCGGTGCCGAGCAGGAAATCGGTGAGGCGCTCCTGGTCGCCGCCGCTCATGAAAACCAGCGCGGCGCGGCGCAGGCGCATGAGGGTGGCCGGGTCGTCGGCCGGGTGGGTTTCATCCACTTGCAGGTGGCGCACGTGGGGGCAGCCCAGCTGGTGCCAGGAGTGGGCGTAGGCGGCGGCGGTGCGGGCGGGCTGGCGGCGGGTGGCCGTGGTGAGCACCTCAATGGGCGCGTTGCGGTCGGGCAGCAGGCCGGCGAGGCGGGCCAGCAGGGGGTCGTCGTCGCCGCCGCCCAGCACCACGAGGGTGCCGAGGGGCGCGGCTACGGGAGCATCGGGGAGGGGCATTGGCAAGGGTTTGGGGCGGCAAGTTGGGGGTTTTGGGCGGAACACTGCATAAATTTGAACGTCATGCAGAGCGCAGCGCAGCATCTTTACTGCCGTATGCAATTCGATTGATTAGAATTAGTGGTGGCGGGCAAGATGCTTCGCTGCGCTCTGCATGACGTTCTTTTCTCAATATACGGCACTCATTAACCGCCCACATCGCCCTACTTTTGTGGCGCTTATTTCCCCTCCCCCAACCCTGCTTGCCTAGCGAAGCACCCTCCGTCCTTTCTTCATGCAGCCGCAGACCGTGGAAACCATCACGTCCCTGATTCAGGAGGGCGAATTTTTCAAGCTTAAGCAGCTGCTGCGCGACTTTCAGCCGTCGGAGCTGGTGGCGCTTATCGAGGAAGAAGAGGAACGGGAACAGCTCATCATCTTCCGGCTGCTGCCGCTGAAGCTGGCCACCGAGGTGTTCGAATACCTCGATTTGGAGGTGCAGCGGCACTTTCTCGACAACCTGGCCCAGGATAAGATGGCCGACATCCTCAACGAGATGTCGCCCGACGACCGCACCACGCTGCTGGAGTTTCTGCCCGCCAACTTCGTGGCCGAGCTCATCCAAAGCCTTTCCGAGCCCGAGCGCAAGGTGACCTTGCAGCTGCTGGGCTACCGCGAAGACTCGGTGGGCCGCCTGATGACCCCGGACTACATCGCCATCCGCGAGAACTGGACCGTGCAGCAGGTGCTCGACTACGTTCGGCAGCACGGCGGGCAGTCCGAAACGCTGAGCATGCTCTACGTGACCGACGCGCAGGGCGTGCTGATTGACGACATCCGCATCCGCGAGTTTTTGCTGGCCTCGCCCCTGGCCCGCGTGCGCGACATCATGGACCACCGCTTCGTGCAGCTCAACGCCGACCAGGACCAGGAAGAGGCCATCGATATTTTCCGGCGCAACGACCGCAACGCCCTGCCCGTGGTGTCGGACCAGGGCATCCTGCTCGGCATCGTCACCATCGACGATATCCTGAGCATCAGGGAGCAGGAAGACACCGAGGACATGCAGAAGCTGGGCGGCTCCGAGGCCCTCGACGAGCCCTACCTGACCATGCCGCTGCTGCGCCTGGTGCAGAAGCGGGCCGGCTGGCTGGTCATCCTGTTTCTGGGCGAGCTGCTCACGGCTTCGGCCATGCAGTTTTTTGAGGGTGAGCTGCAAAAGGCCATTGTGCTGATGCAGTTCGTGCCGTTGATTATCAGCTCGGGCGGCAACTCGGGCTCGCAGGCCACCTCGCTCATCATCCGGGCCATGGCCCTGGGCGAGTTCACGCTGGGCGAGTGGTGGCGGGTGCTGCGGCGCGAAATTATTACGGGCCTGGCGCTGGGGGTTATCCTGGGCGTGGTGGGCTTCGGGCGCATTGCCATCTGGCAAAGCATCACCCCCATTTACGGCCCGCACTGGCTGCTGGTGGCCCTCACGGTGGGCATTGCCCTGGTGGGCATCGTGCTGTGGGGCTCGCTGGCCGGCTCCATGCTGCCGCTGCTCCTCAAGAAGCTGGGCCTGGACCCGGCCACGTCCTCGGCCCCCTTCGTGGCCACGCTGGTCGATGTCACGGGGCTGATTATTTACTTCTCGGTGGCGCTGCTGATTCTGCGCGGCACGTTGCTCTAGGCAGGCTGGGGCAGGAAAGGGTGATGCGCTTTGGCGTAAATCGGGCCAGGATGCACCGGTGAAAACCACCGCCGCATGCGGCGGTGCCCTTGCCCGCACCGGTTGCATGGCCCGCCGCAGGCGGCAAGCCACCCCAGCACACCGGTTGCATGCCCCGCCGCAGGCGGCAAGCCATGTGGGCACACTCGTCACCTGCCTCGCCGCAGGCGGCGGAACACATGGACACACCACCCACGCCTACCACCACCTGTGGCCACCCCATCACCCCTTGCGGGGCAGTTTCTGCACAAAAGCCTTGATGGCTCCGTTGGTTTCCTTAGGGTTTTCGACCATGCCTACGTGCTTGCCGGGCAGCACTACCACCTGCTGGTGCGGGAAGCGAAAGGACTTGTAATGGTCGGGGCCGACTACATAATCTTCGCGGCCGGTGAGCACCAGCACCGGCATGTTCAGGCTGGCCGAGGCGGCCGCGAAATCCTGTAAGTAGCCGGTAATGGCCCCCGATTGCAACAACACGGTGGCAAAATCCCGGTTGGCGGCTACGCCTTTCGTAGCCTTTTTAAGGCGAGCTTCCGTGGAGTCGTTGGCGTACATGAGCTTGCTCATCAGCTGCTGTTGGTTCAGCAGGCCCATCACCATGCCGAAGCGTTGCGGCAGGGGCGCGGCGGGGTCGAGCGGCGGGCGGGTGGCCGTGGGCAGCAGGGTGTAGCCGTAGGTAGCCGTGCTCTCCATCGAGGCCGGCAGGCTCAGGATGCTGTTCACCAGAATCAGGCCCTGCACGTGCTGGGGATATTTCTGGGCATACGCGGTGGCAATCAGCCCCCCAAACGAATGCGACATCACCACCCAGCGCTCCAGGTGCAGCTGTTGGCGCAGCTCGTCCAGGTCCAGCACAAGGCGGTCGAGGGTGTAGTTCTTGTTGGGGTCGCTGGCCGAGCGCCCACTGCCCCGCTGGTCGAGGTAAATCATCTGCAAATTTTCCTCCAGCCCCTTGCCTGCCAATGCTTCAATGCTTTGGCTGCCCACGCCCGGCCCACCGTGTACAAACACGCACGGCCGGCCCCGGCCGGCCACCTTCGTGTACAGTATTACCCCGTCGCTGGTGGTGATGGTGGGCGTACCATTGGGCAGCCCGGCGTTGTGTTGCCCAACTCGGGTATTGGCGGTGGCGGCAGGCAGCAACGATTGCGCGGGGGCGGCAGGAGTACCCAGGCAACCCAGGGCAAGGGCGAGTAACAGCGGTTTCAGCAAAATGGCAGAATTAAAGGTCATGCACCAAAAACAGCAACTTGCCGCCGGATATATCGGAAGCAGCAATTCACCTCGAAAAGCGCCCCCCTACTCCAGCCGCCGGCGGTTAGCCTTCTTCTCCCCCTGAATCTTTTTGCCCTCCAGCCGCTTGCGCACGGCCCCCTTGCTGGGTTTGGTGGCCTTGCGGGGTTTGGGCCGGCGCAGGCTTTTCAGCAGCAGCGCGTGGAAGCGGGCCAGGGCAATTTCCTTGTTGCGGAACTGGCTACGCTCGTCCTGGGCGGTGATGAGCAGCAGGCCCTCGGCGGTGAGCTGGCCCGCCACCTTCTCCAGAATCAGGGCCTTTTGCGCCTCGGTCAGCAGCTGCGA
>JAYULN010000285.1:0-1941 GCA_043763525.1 Hymenobacter sp. | reverse complement strand
GCGCGGCTGTCGACGGCATGTTTCTCTTTTCCACATCTTCCCTTTTTTCTGTTTTATGAAAAACATCTACCTCCTTCTGACTTTACCGATAGTGGGCCTGCTGGGGCTACGGCTGCCGGCCCAGGCCCAGACCTGTGCGGCCCCCACCAATGCGACGGTGGCACCTACTCCAACCACGGCCACCATCGGCTTCACGCCCGCCGGCGGGGTAAGCAGCTACCGCGTGTTGTACTATGCGGCGGCCGACAGTCTCCGCCCCAGCACGCTGACCGTGGCCGGGGCACCAGTGGGGCTCAGCGGATTGGCCCCCAATACGTCTTACATCGTTCGGGTCTATGGCAACTGCAACGGCGGTACGTCGGTACCTCTAGGCATCGGATTCCGTACGCCGGCAGTTCCCGTTGCGTGTGGCGCGGTCACCAACGTCGTCGTGACCGGCACCAGCCCGACGACGGCCACGGTCAGCTTCACGTCGGGGGCTGGCAACACGCTCTTCCGCATCAGCTACCAGCGGCTGAACGATTCGATTCGCCAGGTGATGACCTCTGCCTCGCCGGCTACCCTCACCCGCCTGATTCTGGGTCAGACCTACTACATCCAGGTCACCAGCCTCTGCGGCACGGGTGCCAGCACCGTTTACACCAACGGCAGCCCGATTACCTTTTCTTTCCGGGGGACGCTGGCGGCCCACGCGGCCTTGGGCACCGGCCAACTGAGCGCATTTCCGAACCCCGCCCACCGCACCGCCACCCTGACGCTGCCGGCCGTGTTAGGCGCGGCGCAGGCCGAGCTTGCCTTGCTGAATATGCTGGGCCAGACGGTACGCACGCAGGCTATCCGGCTGGGAGCGGCCAGCGAAACCCGCGCCGAGCTTGACTTGGCCGGCGTGCCCCCCGGCCTCTACACGTTGCGTGTGCGAGCCGGTGGTCAGGCCGCAAATCAGCGATTGGTAGTGGAATAAATCGAATAAATCAGGATGAAAAAAGGGCCGCTCCCGGATGGGGGCGGCCCTTTGTCGTTAGCCCAGGCTAATCTCAACGCTTCTTCTGCGCTCTCTGCGAGAACCGTAGGCTGCGTCGTTGATGTCCCGCGCTGGCTACTTCACCGCAATTTTATTGAGTTGCAGCGCAGCCGATTTCTTGCTCGGCCGACTCACGCCAATAATGGCTTTCTCACCCAGCCAAGCCGTGAAATCCTTCACGTAGGCCAGGCTTTGGTCGTCGGCCACGTTTAGCTTCAGGCGTTCGGGGGCACTCACCACGCCGGTTTGGGCATTCACGCGGCGCAGGTACAGGTCCGATTTCTTGTTAATGTTTTCCAGGGTGAGCAGCTGCACGGTGTTGCCAAATACCGCCGCCCGGAAGCCAATGCCAATGTAGGAGTCTACGGCCGGGGCCACCTGGTCTTTGGCTACGATGCTGTGCCAGGTGGGTGCCCCGTACTCGTTGTAGCCAAACAGGTGCAGCTCGCGGGCGTGCACCGGGGCTTCGCTGCCGCCTTCCTCAAAATGCTTTTCGGCCACTACCACTAGCTGCTTTTCGGCGGTCAGCAGCAGCTCGCCCAGGTAAATATCATCGAGGCGTTTCACGTCGAGGCCGCTGGCTTTGGTCACTTCGGCCAGGTAAGCCGGCGTAAAGCGGAACTCGGGCGAAAACTTCATGTCGCCGGGGCCGCTGAAATCATACTTCACCACTTTCAGGCTGTAGTACTCGCCGGTGGCGTAGTCGGCGCACAGGGCGGCGGCATACAGGCTGCCATCGCCGAGCACGGTGAATCTGGCATCGCGAATGGTGACGGCCTTGCCGCCAAAAGTGCCACCCACCGGCACGCCCAGTACCTTTATTTCGGCAGAGGGTCCGGCCGGGTAGCGGCGCACGGTCAGCTTCTTCATGCCATCGCTAATCAGCGTCACGTACTGGGTGCCATCGTTGGCTACGTGCA
>JAYULN010000284.1:0-11908 GCA_043763525.1 Hymenobacter sp. | reverse complement strand
CGACGAAGCACCCGAAGGACAGCGTAGCTAATCCGTCCTGTTCTCAGCGACCAACTCCATAATGTGACAAGCTAAAGTGTCTACCCAGCCAACTCTTCCCAGTTCGGATTATCAGCATTAATCAATACCAGCTTCTTCGCTCGCGAACCTCCCTTGATTTGCTTTTCACGGGCAATAGCATCCATGATGCTGGCGTACGTTTCGAAAAACACCAGCTTGTGTACGTTGTATTTCTTAGTAAAGCCCTCGTGAATGCCCGCTTTATGCTCTGCCACACGGCGTTCCAGGTTGTTGGTCACGCCGGTGTACAGCACGGTGTGGTTGGCATTGGTGAGTAGGTAGACGTAGTAAGTGCGCATGTTGGGCTTATCACATTATTGGGCTGGTCGCTTTTACAGGACGGATTGCTTCGGCTCCGCCTCGCAATGACAGCCTCTACCGCTTCGCCCGGAACGACCAGGTGAGGCGGAACACCGCCACCACGTCGCCCGCCTCGTCCACGCCCGTGCTGGTGCACACCACGGTGCGGCCTTCGCCGGTGGCGCGGCTTTCGGCCATGGCCTGGGCAATTAATTCCCCATCGGGGCAGGTGAACGTAATCAGGCCCACGGCCTTCTTGGTAAAGTCGCCCTGAATGCCCGTTACCAGCATGGAAACGGGGCTGCCCGCCTGCACGTACATCATGGATTGAATGCCGCTGGCCAACTCTGCCGCCATGGCCAGGCAGGCAAAGTAGAGGCTGCGAAACGGGTTTTGGGTGAGGTACTTGTACCGAATAGTAACCGTGGCCGACTCGGGCGTGAGCAGGGTGAGGCGCAGGCCGGCCAGCCACGCCATGGGCAGCTTTTGTAGCATAAATAGCCGCAGCTTCATCGGGTTCAGAACCTGGCGGCGGAAGGCGGCGGCTTGCGGGGTGTCGGTGGTGGTGGTCATGGTTTGTGTAATGAAAAGAACGTCATGCAGAGCGTAGCGGAGCATCTTGACCACAATAGTAAACCCTGTTATCTGAATGGCCTGCGCGGTAAAGATGCTTCGCTACGCTCTGCATGACGTTCTCGCTTTGAGTGGACGATGCTGCCCTACCCCTTCTTGTCGAGTACCAGCACCACCTTGTTCCAGTTGGCGGAGGCATTCACCACGGCGCGGAAGGCTTCAAAATCGGCCTTGGGCCAGCGCACCTGGCGGTAGTTTTCGGCCACCGTCACGGTTACGGTCTGGCCCTGCTGGGTGTAGGAGGAGTGGAAGTCAAAATCGGGCTTGGCGGCATCGGGGCCGGCTTTCACGTCCACGTTCAGGTCTTGCAGGTTGCGCACGGTGTAGCCGGCGGGCACGTCGAAGCGAATGGTGCGCAGGTAGCGGCGGTTGTTGTCGTTTTCTACGTCGAACTGGCGCTCCTCCTTCTGGTAGAGCTCGGTTTGGGGGCCGAGCAGGGTGCCGATTTTGAAGAGGTAGCGCGGGCCGGCCTTGTCGAGCAGCGCGGCCGATTCGAGCTGGCTTTCGATGATGAACGGCTTAGTGAGGGGGCTGAGGCCGCGCTCCACGTTGCGCACGGCCAGTTTTTGGAAGTTGCTGGCATCGGGCACGATGGACTTTTGCAGCTGCTGCATCAGCTCGGTGCGCTTGGCTTCGGGAATGAGGGCCCAGAAGGGCTGAATCTGGAGGGCCGGGTAGCCGCCCAGGGTTTGGCGCAGCTGCAAGGTACTGGTGCTGAGGTCGGGCGCGAAGGCCACGGTCACGTCGATGTCGTGCGGGCTTTGTTCGGCCGTCAGGGCCGGAATGTCCTTCACCTTGCCCACCGCCGACACGGTGTTGCCCAGCGCAACGCCCTTGATGAACAGGCCGGAGCCGGCCGTCCACTCGGCCGGCAGCATACCGTAGCGAAACTCGGGCCGACCGGGGGCCAAAAACTGCCCGGTGGCCGGGAAATACAGGGCAAAATGGTCGAGGTAGTTCCAGGTATCGAAGCTGCCGTCGAAGGGCGAGCCGTCGCGGCCGCTGGTCACCACCAGCTCAAACTCGATGCCCAGCGTGCGGTAGATGGCGGCCAGCAAATGCGTGAAGCCGGCCTCGGGAGCATTGTGGGTGGCCACCATCTGGGTCAGGCCGGGGTTGGCGGTTTCTTCAAGGTTAAAGTTGAGCTTGACGTAGTTTTCGGCGGCGGCAATGCGCTCGGGCAGCGGGCCGGCGGTGGGCAGCTTGGCCACGGCCAGCACCTTGGCCACGGCCTTCACGTCGTCCTTGCTCAGGGCCGTGAGGGTGCGGTAGACGTACTGGCTGGCATCGGCCCAGGTGAACTGGCGCACCTGGCCGTTGTTGGCCATGTAGGCCAGCTTGTACTCCACGCGCATACGCTGAGCCTGTACGTTGGCAAAAGCCTCTTCGCGCAGGGCGGGCACGGTTTTCAGGGTCAGGCGCAGGGCGCGGTGGGCCACAATAGTTGTGTCAACTACCACGGCCGGGCCGTGGTACACCCGAGCTTCAAAGGTGAGCGTGGCGGGCGAAATCAGCTCAAACGTCACGTCGCGGGCGGCGGTTTCGCTTTGCAAAATCTCGCTGCCGAAGTGGTTGAACGGCCGCTCGCGGGTGTAGTAATATTCTACCTCGCTGCCTTTTTCCACACCGTCCACGGCAAACACGCGGAAGCCGCGGCCGCCTTCCTGGTCCTTCAGCTCCTTCATGTCGGCGGCTTTCACCTCGCGCACCTCGCCGCGCGGGCTGATGGTGCGGGCCTTGATGTCGAGTGGCACGCCGGATTCCAGCACCGGCACCACTATTTTATTGAAGCGCTCGATGCCGTCCGACGAGTTCACGCGCACAATGCGGTGCTCGGTGGCAAACAGGCGCAGGTCTTTGCGGGTCTTGTCGTAGTAGTATTCCAGGCTAGTGAAATCGCGCAGGATGATGGCCGGATACTCCGCTTCCTCGGCCGAAATGGGCAGGCGCTGGTGGCGTTTTTCGTCCCAGTTATAGCCGGCATGCACGAGGTCGGGCGGCAGGGTTTGGGCCGGGGCCGCAAGGGCAAACAGGAGCAGAACGGCAAGTAGGAAGGGACGCATTTTCAGGATTTGGGTAGGTCGGTATTGAGTAATCAATTAGGTCGTCATGCTGAGCGCAGCCGAAGCATCTCTACCGCTTCGTTGAATTTCCCAGACGAAGCGGTAGAGATGCTCCGGCAAGCGGATGCCGGATGAAGCATGACGTTCTTGTGTCATAACGTGCCGCTACGTCTTTTTCTTCTTCAGAATCACCACCTCGCGGTAGGCACTCCCCAGCTTATTCACCACCGCGTTCCAGCGGCCAAACTGCTGGGGCTGAAGCAATAAATAATTCACATACACCTCGCGGTCCTCGATGATGCGGTCGCCCTTGCGCTCGTAGCTCACCTTAAAACCGAGCGCATCGCCCTGGGCCTGGGTGCTGGGGGGCAGGTAGCTCACCTCGTAGCCGGGGGGCACTATTAGCTCGGTCCGGGTGTGGTCGGTGTAGGCGAATTCGTTGTAGCGCGGCAGTTTGCGGGTGGTCGAGTCGATGCGGTCGGTGGCGAAGGGGCGCTCCAGGTTGAGGTTGATATACACCTCATCGTCGACCTGCTGCACGTAGTCCTGCAAGCGGTAGTCGTAGCTGATGCTGAGCGGTTGGTCGCGGGCCTCCAGGTTGCTGATGGCGTATTTATCGACAAAAAACTTGTTGTTGCCGCGCTCCAGCAGGGCTTTCACGTACCTGGGCTCGTCGGTGCGGTCCAGCCCGTCGAGGCCGTAGCTCTGGGTGACTTTGGTGTAGCCGGTGAGGCGCAGCTGGCCGGTGCCGCGCAGGGTGGTGCCGTCCAGGGTCAGCACGGAGGCATCGTCGGTGCCGCTGCGGGTTTTGTCCATCACCGGAATATCCACCACGCGGCTGCTCTTTTCATCCAGCCCCAGCAGGCCTTCCTTGCCCTGAATCATGGCCGAGGGCATGCCGTAGGGCGTGTGCTTGCTGGTGGCATCCAGAAAAACGTACTTGCCCGGCGTGGACTCGTAGGTGGCAATCATGTGGTTATCCACGCCGGGCGTGGCCAACTCGGCGTACTTGTAGGGCAGGTCGCGGGTGCCCACCCAGGTCAGGTAGGCATTTTTGATACCGGCCAGGTGCAGCATGTCGTTGGTGAGGTTGGCCATGTCCTTGCAATCGCCGTAGCGGCGGGCATACACCAGGCCGGCATCGTGCGGAATGAAGCCGCGCAGGCCCTGCTCGAAGGCAATGTACTTCACGTTGTCCTGCACCCAGTAGTACACGCGGCGCACTTTTTCCTCTTCGGTGGTGGCCCCCACCATCAGCGAATCGACGCGGTGCTGGAGGGCCGGGCTGGGCTGCCGGTCGATGCGGCGCACGAAGTCGGCGTACATGGTGTACAGCTCGGGCACGCCGGCCAGCAGCTTGCGGGCCTGGCCGTTCACGGTGGCTTCCTCCACAAAAAATACAATGTGCGGCAGGTAGTAGCTGGCCTCGGGGGCCTCGCTGTCGCGGGGCGGACTGGGCAGGTTGTCGGCCGTCCAGCGGTAGATTACCTGGTTGCCCTTTTCCTCGCGGGTGTACTTGATGGGCGTGTTTTCGGCATGAAACGTCTTATAGCCGATCCGCACCCCTTTGGGCGCGGTGATGGTGAGCTCGGCGTGGCGCACGGGCACGTAGGAACCCACGAAAAACGGCAGCACAAACCGCGCATCCACGTGGCGCACGGTGTAGTCGGTAACGGTGCGCGCCCCCGGCGTGATGGCCGGAAACGAGAACGACGTAGACCGGGTATCGTCGAAAAACACACCCGCCTGCAGCTCAAACTTATCCTTGAACTCGCTCACCTTCACCGTCCGGAACTTCTCGCCGTTGGGCACCATCGTGCGGGCCTCCAGCTTTTGCAGGCGGTTGAAATGCGAGCTGAACACCCGGTCGTCGGCGTAGGCCCCCGACTGCTCGTCGAGGTGCAGCATATCGGCGTGGTGCCGGGCCACCACCTGCACCGAGTCGTTGCGGAATTCGACGGTTAAATCCTGCCGCATTTCCAGGTACACGGCTTTTTCGCCGGGAAATTGCTGCTTCATCGCCGTTACCAGCTGGCTGCTGGGGGCCTGGGCCCGAGCGGTTAAAGTAAGCAGCAGGGCTAACGGCAGGAATAGTTTAGCGGAACACATGAAATAGCAATTTATCTAATTGGACCAAAGGGCTGTACAATGTACAAACAGAACGTCATGCGCCGTCCGTCATGCGGGTAGTCGTTTGTCATACTGACGGTCATCTGTCATGATGACGAAGGAAGCATCTTATTAGGTTCGCATAAATTATCTGGTTCGCACGAAGCGTGGCGACGTGATGGCAGCCTGACGTAATCAGGTGCTCCAACTTCTCTCACCAAACGACTCGTGGCGGCGTGATGGGATGCTTCGCAGGCGGACGCCAGATAAATACGACAGATGGATGAATACCCTTACTTCTTCTCGTACACCATCTGGTTCCAGTACACCTCGGTGCGCCGGGGCTTGCCGGTGGCATCGAAATAGGTAGTGGGGCCGCGCCGCTCGCCGGTGCGGTAGGTTTCTTCGCGTTCGAGGGTGCCGTCGGGGCGGTAGTAGCGGTAGCGGCCGTTTAGCTCGCCGTGCAGGTAATTGGTCTGCTCCATCAGCTTGCCACCGGGGTAATAGCTCTCCAGCAAGCCCGTGCGCAGGCCTTTGAGGAAGGTGGTGCGCCGAAATACCTCGCCTGACGCGTAGTAGAACGTGGCCGGGCCGGTGGGCAGGTTGTGGTCGTAGATTTCGGTGGCGGCGGGCTTGCCATTGGCGAATGTGGTTGCTACCGAACCCGTTTGGCCGGGCAGCGGCAGCATGGCGGCCGCGCCCGGCCCGCAGTAGCTCAGCAGCGCGCCATGGTTGTAGGTCTTCTCCACCAGCAGCTCGCCGGCCGGGTTGAAGGCACGCAACAGGCCGTGCAGGTCGCCGTTTTCATAGTGCTGCACCGACTCCACCTGGCCGTTGGGGAAGTAGGTGGTCCACTCCCCTTCTTCCTGGCCGTTGCGGTAGCGGCTCTTGCGGCGGAGCTGGCCGTTGGGGTAGTTCGTCACCCAGTCGCCGTCGAGCTGGCCGCTGCGGTACTCGCCCTCGCGGTCGGTTTTGCCGTCGTCGAACGTGGCTTTGTAGTGGCCGTGGCGGCGGCCATCGAGCAGCGGCGAAATCGATTCGGTGCTGCCATCGGGCCGCAGCCACACCGACTGCCCCGAGCCGTTGTAGCAGGTCATGCCCGAGCGGTACAGCGGCTTGCCATTGGGGTAGCGCAGCGTGAATTCCTTGCTGTCAGGCTTCAGCTCGACCAGGCTCAGTACCTGCCCCACCGAGTCGTAGGTCGTGATGCGGCGTAGCACCCCAAACTCGTTCAGCCGCTCCTGGCTGAGCTTGCCGCCGGGCTCGTAGCTGCGGGCCAGGCCGTTTTGCTCGCCCTTGTAGTATTCGTATTCCTCGCTCATCTTACCGTCGGCGTAGTAGTCCTTCCACTGGCCGTGGAGCTGGCCGGCCAGGTAGTAACCCGTTTGAGCGGGCTGGCCGTCCTGAGTGTACTTCTCGTAATAGCCTTCCTCGCGGCCGTCGGGGCCGTAGTTGGTGCGGCGCTGAAGCTGGCCGCCGTGGAAGTAGAATTCCGACGGCCCGTTGCGGGTGCCCTTGTCGTCGAAATGTGCGATTTCGCGCACCCCGCCATCGGCGTAAAACCACTGCCACTCGCCCGCCATCTGGCCATCCACGAAGGTGCCGGCACCGGCTTTGTGGCCGTTCTCGTCGAGCGACTGCGCGGCCATCCGGCCCTTTTTCACTACCTGGTCGAGCACCGTTTTGCCGGCCTGGTCAAAATAGCGCAGCCGCACGGTGCGCCCATGGGCGTACTCCACATCGGCAAAAAGGTGGCCCGTTTCGTCGTAATCGTGGTAGATGCCGTGCAGCTCACCGGCCTCGTCGTAGCTTTTTTCCACGCTCAGCTTACCGTTCAGAAAGTATGTTTTCCAGGTGCCGGCGCGCTTGCCGTGGGCGTAGCGGCCCTCCTCGTTCACGGCCCCGGTGGGGTGGTATTCGGTGTAGGGGCCGTCGTACTCGCCTTTGTCGTAGCTGCCCTTGGCCTGTGGGGTTTTGTCGGAATAAAAGGAAGTGAACGGGCCTTGCTTCACGCCGCTCACCATGGTAGTCACATATTCGGGGTTGCCGTCCTTATAGAAGCCTTCTTCGAGGCCGTCTTCCTTGTCGGCGTGCAGGGTGGCGCGCAGGCGCAGCTGGCCACTGTCGTAGTAGCTGGTGTAGGGCCCGTCGAGGTCGCCGGCCCTGAAGGTGCGGCTGCCGGTGCGGGCTCCGCACTCGTTGTAGGCCGTGAGCACGCCCTCAATCTTATCGGCGCGGTAAGTGATGTCGAACGAAGGCTGGCCGTTGGGGTGAAACTCCTGGGCCGGGCCTTCGCGCTCGCCTTTGTCGTTGTAGGTGAATGTTTTTTCGAGGCTGCCGTCGGGCCGCATAAATTTCCAGAAGCCGATATGCTGGCCGGCGGCGTTGTAGCGCCCCGTGGCATCAATAGCGCCCTGGCTGCTGAGCGAAATCCAGTCGCCGGTGTGCTTAAACACGTCTTTCTCGTTGTAGCCCGGCCCCAGGCCCTCGGGCACGCCCTTGCTGAACCAGCCATCGAGGCGCTGGCCGGGCGGGCCGCCCACTACCTGCTGGCTGGCCCGCAGCTCAAACAGCGGCAGCACGATGGCGCGAATCAGGGTTTCTATTTTTTTCTGGTTGGCTTTCACCCACTGCCCGGCCTTGGGGTCTTCGGCCGATTGCAGGATGAGGTAGGTGAACGTAGTCAGGTTGTCCTCCTGGCGCAGCACGGCCACCATCGGCCCGTAGGCCCGCACCCAGAAATCGTCGGCCGCCCCGCCCACCGGAAATTTCTCCACCAACAGCTGGGTCTGCTTCACCACCGAAGCCGGCACTTTCACCTTCGAGACGTAGCTTTTTTGCAGCGCCACCTTGCTCTCAATCAGCTGGTCGAGCTCCTCGAACGCGGCGTTGGGAGCCACGGGCTTCACTTTTTCGGTTTCCAGCACCACCGGTACGCCCTGCGACAGGCGCTCGGCCTGCACCAGCACCTCGTGGTTGGCCGGGTTGGCATCGGTCAGGGCCAGGTAGGTGAGCCAGCTCATCAACGCGTGGGCCGTCTGGCCCTGCTCGGCGGCCAGGATGGCCAGCAGGCGGTGCGTATTGGCGTGCGTGGGGCTCAGCTCCAGGCTGTGCTGGAGGCTGGCGAGGGCCGCCGCCGTATGGCTTTGCACCAAGTGCGTTACGCCCTGGTTGTAGTACAGATTTTGGTTGTACAGGAACAGGCGCAACGCCTGCTGGTAGGTGGCCAGCGCGGCATCGGGCTGCTTCAGGGCATCCTGCGCGTTGGCCAGGGTGCTGTAAGTCATCGGCTCGAAGGGCTGCAAGGCAATGGCGCGGCGGGCGGCCACCACGGCCTCTTCGTTTTTGCCGGCGGCTTGCAGGCTCAGGGCCAGTTCGCTTTGCGCGGTGGCATACGAGGAGTCGCCGGGCGTGACGGCCCGGTACTTGGCGGCGGCCCCGGCGTAGTCTTCCTTGTCGTGCAGCGCAATTCCTTCCTGAACAAGCTGGCCGGGCTTGGGCCAGGCCGTGGGGGTTTGCTGGCCCGCGCCCAGCAGCGGCGCAGCCACAAGCAGGGCCAGCGCGGCCCCGCATTTCGTAATCGACATATCGGAAAGGGTAGGAAGCAGAGCAGGCGATTTTCCGGCCCCTGGCCGTGATAACATCGCCTACATTCCCACAATAATAAGCACGCACGGCCTACTTATTCACCCTTCGCTCATCATTTTTTCGCGGCCGGCTTGCTTTTTTTCGCTGGCTGCGGGGCCGGACTCGCCACTGGCCTCGATGCCGGCTTCACCACCAGCTCCTGGTAGCCAAACGTGGCATCGGTTTCGCGCCGGAACTCCAGCTGCGGCAGCTCGCCCAGCACAATTTCGGCCGTGGTGTACACCCGGCAGCCATCGAGTAAATGCCCACCAATGGTGCGGCCCGTGCTATCCGAAACTGCCAGGTGCAGGTGCGAACCGTTGGTAGAAAGCGTGCCCACAAGCGACACAATCTCAAAATGCCCCCGGTACACCGTCGGCCCCTCTTGGTTGGCCAGCCGCAGCGTAGCCACCGTGAGGCTGCCCACGCAGGTGAGCATGGTGCCGGCCACGATGTGGTTGGCCTGCACGAAAGCGGTGAGCTGCTGGCGCAAATCGTCGCCGGGGCGCAGCCGCAGGGCGTAGGTTTTCAGGGTTGAGTGTTGGGCGGTGGGCACGGGGGCCGGGGTTTGGGCCAGGGCGGGAGCGGCCAGCAGGCTGAAGAATAGAACGAGACGAACTGACATTGTCTCAAAGAACGTCATGCAGAGTGTAGCGAAGCATCTTTACTGCAATAGTGTTTGGTTTGCTACTGCGGTAAAAATGCTTCGTCTCTGCTTGATGCGCAGAATGCTCTGCATGACGTTCTAGTATCACCCTATTCCCTACTTGCTGAACCGCACCGTGCCGTAGCGCACTTTAATGTTCACGTTGCCGGCCTTGCGGGCCGGCCCCACGGCCCCGAACACGCCCAGCACGTCGCTGGTCTGGGGGCCGTTTTCCTGCGAGAGCACGCGCACCAAGTTTTTATCCACCAGCAGCTGCCCTTGCTCGGTGCTCACATCGAACCGGAAGCCGGGCGACTCGGCAAAGCCCAGCCGAATGGTGCTGAACCCACCGTCGAGGTTCACCTGACGGAAGTTGGCCCCCATGTCGCGCACCACGAAATCAGGGCAGTAGCGCACGGCCATGTCCAGGGCCTCATCCAGCTTATCAATAGTGAAACGCGAGTAGCCCGACGAGCCGCGCAGGTTGCGCACGGTGCCCAGGGCCACGTCGCCGTACTTGCTATGCACGGTCAGGTCCTGCACGGTGCCGATGTCGACATCGGAGTAGTTGTTGCGCAGGTCGACGATGGTGCCTTCATCGAGGCGCAGGCGGGCGTAGCTGGCATCGATACTGGCCCGGCCGACGAAGGCAATATTACAGTCGCCATTGCCGATGCGCACGAGGTTGCGCGGGCCTCCGAGGCGGCCGGTGCGCAGGGTGCCATATTCAACGGCCAGCTCGGTAGGGCCGCTCAGGTCGCCGGCAATGGTGACCTCGCCAAAGCTGTTGTACACCCGCAACGCCGTGGCGCGGGGCAGCGAAATGGTGTAGTTCACCTCGTAGCGGCAGCCGCCGGCCCGCCCGCGCAGGGCGGAGCCAAACTGCGTGCTCACGGCCACGCCGCCGGTTTTGGCATCGTAGTCGAGCCACTGCACGCCCAGCGCATCCAGCACCTGCTTGGCTCCCGCGTCGGTTTCGGAGCGGGCCACCAGCTCAGCATCTACTTTGATTTCGTGCTTGTTCCAGGTATTGATTTGCACCCGGCCATAGCGTGTATCGAGCGAGAAAGCGCGGCCCGCTTTCGGCACCGCAAAGCTGCGGCTGAGGTGGCGGTGCTGCTCTACTTGCAGAGTAGTGGCAGTTTGGTCGTCGTCGGTTTGGGTGGGCTGCGTAGTAGTCTGCAACGGGCCAAACAGCGCCGCCTCGGCCCGCCGCGCCTCGGGCGAAAGTAAATACACGGCTACGCCGGGGCCGATGGGCACCCATTCGCCGGTTTGGGCCTGGGCCAGCGGTGCATGCCACCACCCGGCCACGGCCAGGCCGGCCACGGCGGCCCCGCGCCGCAGCCAGCAGGCTACCAGCGGCTTCATTCGCCCTGGTGCCGGCTATCGGCCAGCACATAAGCCCCGGCGCTGGGGCGGTCGGCATCGGTGGCAGTGCCCAGGTGCAGCTGCTGGTCGAGAATATCGAGGCGGATTTGCAGGTTGCGGTTCATGGCCGTGAGCACGGCATCGGGCTGGGGGTGGCGGGGCAGCTCCAGCTTCAGCTTGCGATAGCTCGAATCGAGCGACGCCAGCTCGCGCTGCCAATCGGCCGTCATGCCGGCCACGCCGGGGCCGTGCAGCTGGCGCAGCTCCTCCTGGCGGCGGGCCAGCTGGCTGGTATAGTAGGTTTCCATGCCGCGCACGGCCCGCACCAGCTGGCTGTCGGCACCAGTGGTGTGCTCGGCCGCAGCCAGGGCCAACAGGCTACCGCCGTCGTACAGGGCCGCATCGGTAGCGGTGGCCGCGTTGCCAATTTCGGCCGGCACGGTCGAGGCAACCAGCTCCGGGGCTTTATGGCTCGCTTTCCAGGCTTCGCTGGCCCCGGCGGCAAACACCAGTAGGGCCAACGCCGCCGCCACGCCGTAGCGCTGAAACCAGCTTTCGCGCTTGGGGGCGGCAACGGCTGCCACCGGACTCACAACCACCGTTTCAGCCGCGTCGAGCCGGCGCATGATGGGCGCAGTAGTGGCAGCGGGCGCGGTTTCGGCCAGCTGCTGCTCAAGCGCGGCCCACAGGTCGGGGCGCGGCTCGTGGGTATCGAAATCGGCCCGGTGCCGCTCGACGAAGTTTTCCAGAGAATTAGGTTTATTGGTATCCATGAATGAAAAGCGGAAGCACGGTTCTTCCAGGTTCGGGGCAGGCTGCGGGGCTATCTAAAAACCGCAGCCGGACAAAAAGAGGAGGAAGAGTTGAATAAAGAATTGCTGACGAGAATAAAACGATAAGTAGCTAGCTCAGGCCGCGCTGGGCGGCCAACTCACGCAGCCGGACGCGCGCCCGGCTGTACTGCGATTTAGAAGTTGATTCGGAAATGCCCAGGATGCCGGCAATTTCGAGGTGGTCGTAGCCTTCGAGCAGGTACAGGCTCAGCACCACGCGGTAGCCGTCGGGCAGCTCCTGAATGCAGCGGCGCAGCACGTCGGCG
>JAYULN010000283.1:0-1944 GCA_043763525.1 Hymenobacter sp. | reverse complement strand
TAGGTGCTGCGCGTGATGGTGAACGGCCGGTTGGGGTAGCTGAACTGCTTCATGCCCTGGGCCGTGGCGCGGGCCATCTGCATGCCGTAGATGTTGTGGGCCTTCTGGTGCGAGGCCGAGTGGCCGTCGTAATCGAAACGCACATCGGGCGGGAACGTGCCCTTTTCAAATACCGCCGGCTCGTTCATGTCATTCCAGACCCCGCGTACGCCAACGTCCTGCACCAGCTCCTGGAACAGGCCGGCCCACCACTCGCGCACCTTAGGGGCGGTGAAATCGGGGAAGTTGCAGAGGCCGGGCCACACCGAGCCCTTCATCAGCGGGCCATCGGCGCGACGGCAGAAATAGTCGTTGGCAATGCCCTCCTGATAAACGGAGTAGTCGGGGTCAACCTTAATGCCGGGGTCGATGATGACCACCAGCTTAAAGCCGTCGGCGGCCAGCTCCTGCACCAGGCGCTTGGGCTCGGGGAAGTGGGCCTTGCTCCAGGTGAAGCAGCGGTAGCCCTCCATGTAGTCGATGTCGAGGTAAATGGCATCGCAGGGAATTTTTCTATCCCGCAACCCCGACGTGATTTCCTTCACGTTGCTCTCCGGAAAGTAGCTCCACTTGCACTGGTGGTAGCCCAGCGTCCAGAGCGGGGGCAGCTCGGGCGGGCAGGTAAGCAGGGTGTATTCCTGGGTTACCTCCATCAGCGTCGGGCCGTAGATGAAGTAGTAGTTCAGCTCGCCGCCCTGCGCCCAGAAACTGGTTACGTCGGCCCGCTCGGCGGCAAAGTCGAAGCTGGCTTTGAAGGTGTTGTCGAAGAAAATGCCGTGGGCAATTTTCTGGTGCAGCACAAGGTAGAAGGGGATATTTTTGTAGAGCGGGTCGCTGCCTTTGGTGTAGCCGTAGGTGTCGGAGCCCCAGTTGGTGAAGCGCTTGCCGCGCAGGTTCATGTTGTCGGGCTTGTCGCCGAGGCCGTAGTAGTGCACGCCGGCGGGCACCTGCTTGCTCATCTTCACGATGTCGTTGCCGGTGTCGTAGTCGTACTCCCAGTGAAAGCCCTTTTCGTCGTCGCTGAGGATGGAGCCGGAGCGGTCGAGCACGCGGGTTTTCAGGCTGTTCTTCTGCACGATGCAGATAAGCCGCTCGGTGGTGATGCGGTAGTGGTCGGGCTTCTCACGGAACTCGACCAGCGCGGGAGCCAGGCGGGCGGTGGCATCGGCCGGCACGGCGTAGGAAAAATCGGGCGAGAGCGGCCCGTCGGTGAGGTAGCGGAAGCGGATAATCTTGTCGCTGAGCACGTGCAGCAGCAGGCGCACGCCGTTCTGGCAATTAAATAGAAAGCGGTGGTTGTCGAGCTCTTCGGCCCGAATCACTTCGCCGGGATAATGTTCCTGGTGGCTCTGGGCCGCCAGGTCGTTCACCATGTAGTTATTTTCCTGAATCGTGGTATCCATAAAATTATTCTAAACAAAAGGCAAAAGCAGCCAACAAACCGGGCTGAAAAACACCAAGCAGGCCGGTAGCGAGGAGATTAAGTACGCAAGTTACTTTTTTCCGGACCGGTCGAAAATGTTTTTTCGCCCAGATGTGCCCCCGCTGGCGTAGCATTGGGGCTGGATTGATGGCCGGCCCGGCCCGCCCGCGCCACCGTCCAGGTTACGCCCCTCCCGCCGCCGCCCATGACCCCGCCCGATTTTTCTGTTCTGCTCCTGGCCTGGGACGATGCCGACCCCGGCGTGGCCGTGCTCGGCGGCGCGGCCCTGCCCCCCACCCAGCACCTGGTGTACGAGCTGGCCACCCAGCACCCCGTGCTGGCCGTGTACCCCCACCTGCCCGCCGAGGCCCCGGCGCAGCCCCGCCGCCGCCCGCAAAAACCAGCGACCCCGGCCCCCCTCCAAACCGCCGCTGCCGCCGAAGTGGCCGAGCCCGGCGTGCGCCTTCTGCCGGCGCTGGCCC
>JAYULN010000282.1:0-4812 GCA_043763525.1 Hymenobacter sp. | reverse complement strand
CCGACGACGTGAAGCTGGGGCAGAAGCTGCTGGTGCCGCAGGGCTAGCTTGGCTGAGTTGGTCAGGCTCCGGTCCGACGGCGGAGCCGACCGACCGGTTGGCGTTGAACGGTTGTCGCGAGAACGAAATCGTTGAAAGGCTTCGTTCACGCGGCGCTTACGATAACCGGCCGAACGGCTCCGCCATCGGGCCGGAACAAACTAAACGGGGCCTTGCCGCGCATTTCGCGCTAATTTCGCCCTGCACGGCTGCGCTGCCCGCGTGGCCGTTTCCATTTCCGAAGAATTCTAATGCTCAAAATAAACAAGCAAGACGCCCTCAATTACCACTCGCAGGAGCCGGCTGGCAAGCTCGAAGTAGTGCCCACCAAGCCGATGAGCACCCAGCTCGACCTGGCCCTGGCCTACTCGCCGGGCGTGGCCGAGCCGTGCATGGCCATTGCCGAAAATCCCGACGACGTGTACAAATACACCGCCAAGGGCAACCTGGTAGCCGTGATTACCAACGGCACGGCGGTGCTGGGCCTGGGCAACATTGGCCCGGCGGCCAGCAAGCCGGTGATGGAAGGCAAAGGCGTGCTGTTTAAAAAGTTTGCGGGCATCGACTGCTTCGATATTGAGATTGATGCCACCGACCCCGACGAGTTTATCCGCATCGTGAAATCGTTGGAGCCCACGTTTGGCGGCATCAACCTGGAGGATATCAAAGCCCCGGAGTGCTTTCGGATTGAAACCGAGCTGCGCGAGAAGATGAATATTCCGCTGATGCACGACGACCAGCACGGCACGGCCATCATCACGTCGGCGGCGCTGCTGAACGGGCTGGAAGTGGTGGGCAAACGCATCGAGGAAATCAAGCTGGTGGTGAGCGGAGCGGGGGCAGCGGCCGTGTCGTGCCTGCGGCTGTATCTGGCCCTCGGGCTGAATAAGGACAACGTGGTGGTGTTCGATAAGGACGGCATCATCAATGCGGCGCGCACCAACCTGGACCCGATTCAGATGCAGTTTGCGACGACTCGCAACCTCAGTACGCTGGACGAGGCCATGGAAGGGGCCGACGTGTTTCTGGGCCTGTCGGCGGCCAACGTGCTGCCCGCCGGGCTGCTGCTGAAAATGGCCGATAACCCCATCGTCTTCGCCCTGGCCAACCCCAACCCCGAAATCGGCTACGACCTGGCCATGGCCACCCGCGACGACCTGATTATGGCCACCGGCCGCTCCGACCACCCCAACCAGGTGAACAACGTGCTGGGCTTTCCCTATATTTTCCGGGGGGCGCTCGACGTGCGTGCCACCGAAATTAACGAGGCCATGAAGCTGGCCGCCGTGCGCGCCCTGGCCGAGCTGAGCAAGGAGCCGGTGCCCGAAATGGTGAATAAGGCCTACGGCGACAATACGCTGGCTTTTGGCCGGAACTACCTCAT
Organism: Hymenobacter sp.; assembly: GCA_043763525.1. Taxonomy (GTDB): domain Bacteria; phylum Bacteroidota; class Bacteroidia; order Cytophagales; family Hymenobacteraceae; genus Hymenobacter. The sequence goes on along the minus strand of JAYULN010000282.1, from coordinate 3,389 downwards.
TCCCAAGCCGCTCGACCCGCGCCTGATTACCAGCATCAGCCCGGCCGTGGCCAAGGCGGCGATGGAAAGCGGCGTGGCCCGCCTGCCCATTGCCGACTGGCACGCCTACGAAGACCAGCTCCGCGCCCGCCTCGGCGTGAACCAGAAGCTGATGAACCGCATCACCTCGGCCGCCCGGGCCAACCCCAAGCGGGTGGTGTTTGCCGAGGCCGATAGCTACAAGGTGCTCAAAGCCGCCCAGATTCTGCTCGACGAGGGCATCTGCACGCCCATTCTGCTGGGGCCGCAGGAGAAAATCGAAACCATTGCCCGCGAAAACAGCCTCGATTTAGAAGGCTGCGAAATCATCAACATCCTGAAGCAGGATGCCAAGCGCGACGAGTACGCCGCCCTGCTCTACGAGAAGCGCCAGCGCCGCGGCATGACCCTCTACGAAGGCCGCCGGCTGATGCGCGAGCGCAACTACTACGCCGCCATGATGGTGGAAACCGGCGAAGCCGATGCCTGCATCACCGGCCTCACCAAGGACTACGGCAAGAGCATCATTCCCTCGCTCCAGGTAATTGGCACCGAGGACGGCGTGCGCCGGGTGTCGTCGATGTACATCATTCAGCACAAGAAAGGCCCGTTCTTCTTCGCCGACACCACGGTGAATATCGACCCGACGGCTGAGGAAATGGTCGAGATTATCGGTCTCACGGCCCGCGCCGTGCGCTTCTTCGATGCCGAGCCGCGCATGGCCGTCATCAGCTACTCCAACTTTGGCTCGAACGCCGGGCCGTTGCCCGAAAAAACCCGTCGGGCCACCGAGCTGGCCAAAGCCCGCTTCCCCAACCTGCTGATTGACGGCGAGATGCAGGCCAACGTGGCCCTCAGCCCGCGGCTGCTGCAAGAGCACTACGGCTTCTCGCCACTGGCCGAAAAGGGGGCCAACACCCTCATTTTCCCCAACGTGGAATCGGGCAACATTGCCTACAAGGTGCTGCAGGAAATTGGCGGGGCCGAGGTAATCGGGCCAGTGCTGATGGGCATGCGCAAGCCGGTTCACATTTTGCAGCTGGGAGCCAGCGTGCGCGATATTGTGAACATGACCGCCATTGCGGTGGTGGATGCGCAGCTGGGCAGCAAGGCGCTGTAGATTAAAGTATTGTAAAAGAACGTCATGCAGAGCGCAGCGAAGCATGACGTTCTTTTAATTACGGCCCAGCTTTCCGATTTCACCCAAAAAATTTGGTCCAAAAGCCAGTAGATTTGGGAGATAAAAACCCGGAAACGGTGTTGCCCTGGCAGCACATGTTGCTTTAGTTTCTCCTTTCCCCGCTCTATGATTGCCTACCTCGACGGTAAACTCGCTTATAAAGATGCCACCCAGGCCATTGTTGATATCCTGGGCGTGGGCTACGAAGTCCGGATTTCGCTGGCCACCTATTCCAAGCTGCCGGCCGAGGGCGCGGCCACCAAAATCTACACCTACCAGCACATCAAGGAAGACGGGCAGACGCTGTACGGCTTTCTTGACCCCAGCGAGAAGGCGCTGTTTATGCTGCTGATTTCGGTGTCCGGCATCGGGCCGGGCACGGGCATTGTGATGGTGAGCAGCATGAGCGTGGGCGAAATTCGCGAAGCCATCGTGAGCGGCAACGTGCGTGCCATCCAGAGCATCAAGGGCGTGGGACCGAAAACGGCTGCCCGCGTGATTCTGGACTTACAGGACAAGCTGCGCAAAGACGAGATGCTGGCCAAAGCCGGCGTGGATACCGTGCCGCTGGCCCGCCAGCACAATACGCGCCGCGCCGAAGCGTTGCAGGCCCTGGTTACCCTGGGCTTTGCGCGGGCTGCCGCCGAGAAGCTGCTCGACCAGATTCAGCACAAACACGGTGGGGAGCTGAGCGTGGAGGAATTGATTAAATTTGCTTTGAAGTCGCATTGAGTTGCGGCGGTTTTTAGCTGTCAGCCAGTAGCTTTTAGCTGCTCGCTGGCGGCTTTGGCGTCGCCATTAGTGTGACGAAGACGCTTACTCAATTCCGCTTCGTTGCCCCAGAATCCTCAGACCACCGATGCCCTATCGGCTATCAGCTAACAGCTATTGGCTAACCGCTCCAACAGCTATTTCCACTTATCCTGCTTGAAATCCGGTCAGAAAATACTCCCCGCGTCGGTTGTTGTGGTTGCGTCGTTGCTGACGTGGTGGGCCGATGCCAGTCCGCTGGCCGGGGCGCGCCTGACCGGGGCATGGCTGCGCGCCAGCCGCGCGCTGGCCACCGACACGCCCCAACCGCGCGGGGCCGTGGTGGACACGACCGGGCCCTACAAGCCCAGCCGTCGCCCGCGCGTGAGCGCCCGCGACCGCCCCGGCAGCCCCTTCGGCCAGCAGCGCCGGGCCTCGCCGCTGGTGCTGCCCCTGCCCAAAAACGTGAAGCTGAACGTGGCCGTGGACGACAGCCTGAAGCAGTTCGATGTGAAGGAGCAGGTGGGCACCAACATCGACTACCGCGACCCGAGCGTGCTGACTTACAAGGAGTACGTGGAGTTTCAGCGACGCGAATCCATTCGCAACTACTACCGGCAGAAGGCCAAGGGCGGCATTACGGGGCCGGCGGCGGCGGCCGGCACGCCCCAGGCCCAGCGCCTGATTCCGAAGATTTACCTCGGGCCGATTGCCAACCGCATTTTTGGGGGCAGCTACGTCGACATCCGGCCGGCGGGTTCGGTCACGCTCAAGCTGGGCGGGCGGTTTAATAAAAACGAAAACCCGGCCCTGACTCTGCGCCAGCAGAGTGTGGGCGACTTTTTGTTCGAGCAGAACATCAACCTGAACCTGACCGGGCAGATTGGTACCAAGCTCAAACTGGTGTTCAACTACGACACCAAGGCTTCGTTCGACTTCGACAACCAGATGAAGTTCGACTACGCGGGCGAGCCGACGGACATAATCCAGAAGGTGGACCTGGGCAACGTGAGCCTGCCGCTGACCAACTCGTTGGTGCAGGGCGGCCAGAACCTGTTTGGGGTGAAAACCCAGCTGCAGTTTGGCCGGCTGGGCGTGACGGCCGTGGCCGCCACCGTGCGCGGCACCGCCGACGAGGTGCGGATTCAGAACGGGGCCCAGAGCCGGCAGTACGAAATCAAGGCCAGCCAGTACGAGAAGGACCGGCACTTTTTCCTGTCGCAGTTTTTCCGCGACCGCTACGACCAGGCCCTGCGCAACCTGCCCACCATCCAGAGCGGGGTGTCCATCACCCGCATGGAAGTGTACGTGACCAACGACAACCGTACCACCGAAAACCTACGCAACGTGGTGACGCTGATGGACCTGGCCGAACCCTTGCGGCTGTACCAGAACAAGTACCAGACGAACCTGGCCGCCACCGCGCGCACCCCGGCCGAGA
>JAYULN010000281.1:0-1949 GCA_043763525.1 Hymenobacter sp. | reverse complement strand
CGGCGCGAAATAGCCTCATACTGGCCGTATTATCTGCGCCCACGGTGGCATAAACCTGATGCAGGCGGAGCACCTCGCGGGCGTGGTTCATCAGCAAGTCGAGGGCCTGCCGGGCGTAGCCGCGCCGCTGCTCGCCGGCCAGAATGATAATGCCCACGCCGGCCCGCTGGTGCAGCGGGTCATAGTCGAACAGGTCGACCACGCCCACCGCCCGCCCACCAATTTCAGTAGTAATAACAAGCCGCAGCTGCCGCACTGCGTAGAAATCCGCAATGGCGTGCGCCAGGTACTCCCGCAGCGCGTGCCGCGACACCGGGGCCAGCGTGTCGGACACACCCCAGGTGCTGGGGTCATTTTCGAGCGCAAACAGGAATTCGAGGTCGTCGGGCTCAAGCGCGCGAAGGGAAACGATGGAATGGTGGAGTGGTGAATTCGTGGGTTGGTGGAGTAGCGGATTGGTGGGTTTCATTTGCAATTGTTTTTATAGGCTATTCCACGACTCCACTACTCCACTACTCCACCAAAAACCCGCACGGCCGGGCCGCTCAGCCACACGTTGGTGAAGCCGCCGTTGGGGGCGGGCGCGAAGGCTACTTCCAACTCGCCGCCCATTGTGCTGAGACGCACCGGGGAGGCAGCCCCGCGGGCGCTGGCGGCCAGCGCCACGGCCGTTACGCCGGTGCCGCAGCTCAGCGTTTCGTCTTCTACGCCGCGCTCGTAGGTGCGCACGGGCCAGGGCTGGGCGGGGTTGACCGGAATTTCGACGAAGTTGATGTTGGCCCCGGCCGCGCCGTAAGGCTGGCCGTAGCGCAGGGCGCGGCCTTCAGCAAATACGTTCAGCTCGGCCAGGCCCGCCGGCAAAAACCAGACGTGGTGCGGCGAGCCGGTGTGCAGAAAAACAGCGTTCTCCCCTGCCCCGGCGGGCTGCGGGGCGGCCACGTCAATCATGCGCAGGCGCACGGTGCCATCGGCTTCTACGCGGGCATCGTGGGGGCCATCCACGGCCAGGAAATGGGTTTCGTCGCTAATCAGCCCCAGAAACTTGGCGAAGGCTACCGTGCAGCGCCCGCCGTTGCCGCACATGGAGCTGGGGTGGCCGTTGGCATTGAAATACACCATTTCGAAATCGAAATCGGGCTTGTTGCGCAGCAGAATCAGCCCATCGGCCCCAATTCCGAAGCGGCGGTGGCAGAGTTGGGCAATGCGGGCGAAATCGGTTTCGTCGAAGGCGCGGGCGCGGTCGTCAATCATGACGAAGTCGTTGCCGGTGCCCTGGTATTTGTGGAACTGCATGAGGGATTAATTCTTTTCTTCTAAAAGAGCGTCATGCTGAGCGGAGCGAAGCATCTCTACCGCTGAACTAACTCTATCGATTTGATTATTTGAGTAGTAGAGATACTTCGGCGGCGCTCAGCATGACGTTCTACGTGACGTTCTATTACATGATGTTCGCCATAACGTGCTGCAAAGAAACCGCCGCCTCAACTAATCGTTCCTCAGTGCCCCTGCTCGGCCAGGTTGCCGCAGCGCAGCCAGTTTTCCCAGCGCCTGCGCTTGGGGGCAATTTTGCCACGCAGGTATTTTTCCATAATCAGCGAGGCCAGCGGGGCCGCCGAGAGGCCGCCGAAACCGGCATTTTCGATGTACACGGCCACTACGATTTTGGGGTTGGTGGCCGGGGCGAAGCCGGCGAAGGTGGCGTGGTCGTCGCCCTCGTCGTTTTGCACGGTGCCGGTTTTGCCCGCGATGGCGATGCCCACATCGGCCAGACTGGAGGTTTCGGCGGTGCCGCCGCGCTGCATCACGGCCAGCATGCCCGGAACGAGGGCTTCAAAGTTGACGCTGTCGATGAGGGTGTGGTGCTTTTCGAGGAAGCGCGGCAAGGGGCCGCCAGTGCCCACGCCGCGCACGAAATGCGGCGTGTAGTACCAGCCCCGGTTGGCGATGAT
>JAYULN010000280.1:0-4822 GCA_043763525.1 Hymenobacter sp. | reverse complement strand
TCGTTCGCGTCCCCGTGCCGTTCAGGCGGCTTTACTGGCGCGGGGGGACGCGAACGACACCGTTCGCGCTACAACCCTACCGCATAACAGCAGTTATTAGATGCAACATGCTCTACTACTCGTCTTAGAGGCTGTTTAAGTCAGTTAATTCGGGTTAACTAGCTAATTCTCAACACAAAGACAACTATTTGCCTGTCTTCCAGCCAACCGCTGGTGCCTGCTTGGCGGAAAGTTGGCCCGTTTGCAGCAACGGCTGCCCCTGAAGTATCTGATTGGGGTAACAGAAGGCTTTTTTGAAGGCCACGAACTTAAACAGCCTCTTAATCTTCCCCATGTCCCGCCTGTTTCGTGCCCTGTTTTTGGGCTTAGTCTGGTTCTACCGCCACTTCATCTCGCCGCTCACGCCGGCGAGTTGCCGCTACACGCCCACCTGCTCGGCCTACGCGGCCGAGGCCATCACCAAATACGGGCCGTGGCGCGGCGGCCGGCTGGCCTTGCGGCGCATTGCCAGCTGCCATCCCTGGGGCGGCCACGGCTACGACCCCGTACCCTAAACGGTGGGCTACGTATAGGCAGGCTTCACCGTCTGCTTTACTTTTTCGATGCGCTTTATTTCCCTCCTGCCGGCCGCACTGGCCCTTTTGCTCGTAGCGTCCTGCTCCGAAGCCCAATCTGATAATACCGCGGCCAAAGGCGGCGACCGGCGCAAAGACAAAAATGCCGCGGCGGCCATCGCCGGGCTGCACAAAGTGGGCTCCCTTAAAGGAGTGGTGCCCGAAAGCTCGGGCCTGGCCCCAGCCCCGACCAGCGGCGACTACTACAGCTTCGGCGACGACGGCAACTCGCCCACCCTCTACGAAATCAGCGGTACCGGCAAGCTGGTGCGTACCGTGGCCATCAACGCGCCCAACACCGACTGGGAAAGCCTGAGCCGCGACCCGCAGGGCAACTATTACATCGGCGACTGCGGCAACAACGAGAGTACCCGCCAGGACCTGACCATCTACCGGGTGCGGCCCGAAGCGCCCCAGCAAGTGGGCAAAATCAGCTTCACCTATCCCAACCAGAAAGATTTTCCACCTAAGAAAAAGCAGCGCAACTTCGACGTGGAAGCCAGCTTCTGGCACGATGGTCAGGTCTGGCTCTTCACCAAAGACCGGGGCCAGCAGGCCACCAGCAACGTGTACACCGTGCCCGACCAACCCGGCGACTACACCGCCAAAATGATTACCAGCCTCGCCATTCCCGGCGAAGTAACCGATGCCGCCCTGCGTGCCGACGGCCGCCGCCTGGTGTTGCTGGGCCGCGGCGAGCTATTCATTCTGGATGGCAATTCCTGGGCTGCTATCCTGCGGGCCACGCCCCGGCGCGTCGACCTTTCCGGGGCCGGCCAAACCGAAGGCGCGGTATTCAAAAACGACCAAACCCTGCTCATCAGCACCGAAAAAGGCGACCTGTACGAATACCAGCTGCCGTAGGGCACGCAGGGTTTTCCTGAGAACAAGCAGAACATCATGCTGAGTGCAGCGAAGCATCTTCACCGCGGAAGTAATTGATTTACTTACGCGGTAGAGATGCTTCGCTGCACTCAGCATGACGTTCTGCCTTTTCGCTATTTCTGCGGCTGATTGAGCCCGGCAGCTATCGACGGCTGAAGCTGCGGGTCGCCGGCTTTGCCCAGGTCGCGCGGGGCATAGCCGTAGGGATTTTCCGGGTCTTTACCAGCCCGCCACAGCAACCAGATGCCGATAAAAATAAACGGAATACTCAGCAGCTGGCCCTGGTTGAGGAGGCGGCCATTCTCAAAGGCCACCTGATTTTCTTTCAGGTATTCACCCAGAAAGCGCTGGATAAACAATAGCGTCATGAACAGCCCTAACAGCTGCCCCCGCGGGGTATGTTCCTTGGTGCGATTCCACATCGAGTAAAGCAGCACCAGCAGAAACACGCAAAACAGCGCCTCATAAATCTGAGTGGGGTGGCGCGGCACAGCCATCAGGGCATCGGCGGGGACAACGGTGCCGGGGGGCACGACCTTCATGGCGTAGGTACCGTCGGGCTGCGCGAAACGGGCCACGGCCACGGCCCCGGCGGGCAGCGGCTGGGCCAGCGGCTTGAGGTGGTCGGTGTCGCGGGGAAAAAGGAAGGCCCACGGCACGTTGGTGGGCTTGCCTCCGATTTCGGAGTTCATCAGGTTGCCGGTGCGAATGCAGACCCCGGCCAGCGCCACTATAATCACGATGCGGTCGAGCACCCACAAGTGGTCGAACTTGTTGTTGCGGGCAAACAGCCAGCAGACGAACGGAATGGCAATGGTGGCCCCATGGCTGGCCAGGCCGCCCTGCCAAACTTTGAACACGACCATCGGGTCAGCTTTCAGTGCCTCAAAATCATAAAACAGCATGTGCCCCAGCCGCGCCCCCACGATGGTACCAATCAGCATATAAATCGTAAGCACGTCGACCCACTGCGGCGATACCCGCTCGGAGCGGTAGATGTGCGTGAGAATGAACGTGCCCAGCACGAAGGGCAGCATGAAGAGCAACCCGTACCAGCGCAGCGTGACCGGCCCAAGGTGGGCAATGATGGGATTGACGTTCCAGTAAATGGCGGCGAGGAAAGGCAGCATACGCAACAAAAATGAAAAATGATTTCAAAGGTACTACCCCCGCCCCTTGCGCTTCGGCTGCGCGGAATGGTCAGCATAACGCGACCCGGAGCGGGCGCAACGAAAAGGGAGGACCAGCAAGGAGCCCCCGGTCCTGAATTTTTACGAAAGGAAATGAGCGGGGAAGTGAACGCAGCTACCGGCTGATGGGACAGGTAGCGCAATGATTAATCTCCGCCGCCGGGCGCAATGCCGAGCCGTCGCCGCTGAGGGTTATGACCAACGCCCCGAGCAGCGCGACGTAAGCCGGCCGGCGCAGCCACGCCGGAAATAACGGGCTTTTCGCAGCGGCATCGGCGGTGAGGCGGGCGTGCAGCCGGGTATAGAAAAAGGGTTGGGGCCGGGCTTTCGGCCGATTATGCAGCTGGTGCATCAAGGTTTCCCATTCTTCGTCAGAACGGGGACGAGCGACGGAATCAGACATGGCAAGCATGGGATTTAAGGTGTTTGCGGAGGGTTTGCCGGGCGCGGAACAGCAACGATTCCACGGCGGGCACGGTGGTCGTGAGCACGGCCGCGATTTCCTCGTAGCTCAGCTCCTGCTCGTGGCGCAGGGTGAAAGCCACCTGCTGCTGGTCGGGCAACCGGGCAATGTGATCGAACAACAGCCGCAGCTGCTGCTGGCCTTCGAGCAGCGCCAGCGGATGCGCGTGGTCGGGCACTTCGTGCAGCACGTCATTATCGAACCCCAGCAGGCTGGTGAAGTAGGCGAAGCGCTTTTTGGCACGGGCTTTCTGGCGGTTTTTCAGGGCCCGCGAGGTGGCCAACCGGTACAGCCAAGTGCTCAGGGCGGCATCGCCCCGAAATCGACCAATGGTCTGATAAACTTCCACAAACACCTCCTGGGCCACATCTTCGGCCTCTTCCGGGGAGCGCAGCAGGGAAAAAACCGTCCGGTAAATTTGGTCCTGGTAACGCTCCACCAAGGTCCGAAAGGCGGCCTCGCTCCCCTGCTGCAGCTGCGCCACCAAACCGGCCTCGGCCGCCGAATTAATCAATCGAGCACCGCTCGGAGGGTCGTGAGTCAGAAGCAGCGGAAGCGAGTAAGCCACAGGAACGAGGACGGTAAGGTTCGGTAAAGTGCAGGCTCGGTACCGGGCCTGCGCGGCGATTACCAAGGTTACAACGTCTTAGGCACCATCTACTCAAAAAACTTGCGCGGCCCGCTGCTTTATTTTCGAAACTTTTTCGGCTGATTTACAGCCCCGCCAGCTCCTCCTCGAACCCACCACTGAGAATCGGAAACCGCAGCCAGGAGCGCGGGTCCACGTTGTAGTCATCAAGATGAAAGCTGGGGGCGTAGCGCTCGCGCTTCCACTGGTTGCGGCTCCAGAGGCTGTAGAAGCGGCGCACAAAAGCCTTAAGCTGGTCGCGGTCGAAGCCGGTTTCTTCGGTGTCGAGTTTGGCCAGCACCTGGCTGGGGCTGAGGCGGTCGTAGAACGCCAGCCGCTCGATGCGGTTGAGCAGCACGTAAGGCATCAGGTCGCGCTCGTCGGTCTGCTTGTCGGCCAGCGGGCGCAGCTCGGCAGTGGGTTGCAGGGCGTTCACGTGGCGCAGGGCGGGGTAGCCCAGCTCGGTTTCGGCCCAGCGCAGCCACTTTTTCACGAAGTCCTTGTCGACGCCCGCGATGGGCGAAATGCTGCCGGCCGTGTCGCCGTCCATGGTGCAGTAGCCCACGCTGGCCTCCGAGCGGTTGGAGGTGGTGATGAGTAGGCAATTCTGCACGTTGGCCAGCAACCAGATGCCCGGAGCTCGCACCCGCGACTGAATATTTTGCAGGGCCAAATCGTCGGTTTGCCAGGTCAAATCGCGGCCCAGCGCCCCCTCAATTTTGCCCACGTAGCCCGCCACTTCGTCGTCGATTTCCCAATTATGAAACCGCGCCCCAATACTGTCGGCCAAGTCTTTGGCCGAGTTAAAAGTGTCATCGGAGGAATTGACCGTGCCCTGATAGGCGCAGGTGAGCAGCTGCCGCACCAGTTCTTTTTGAGAATGAAGAATGAGGAATGAAGAATGAAGAATGGATTCCTTTTCCGACTCTGCTAATTCCTCATTCCTCATTCTTAATTCTTCATTCCCCGCCGCAGGCGGGAAGCAGCCGCTGCGCCGCTTGAACTCCTCTACGCCCAATTCTTCCACGCCCAGGCGCACCAT
>JAYULN010000279.1:0-4822 GCA_043763525.1 Hymenobacter sp. | reverse complement strand
ATGAACTGGTGCGGGGCATCGTCCATGCGGCGCAGCAGCTCGTTGCACTTGTTGATGATGGTGGGCCGCTGCCCCCAGGCCAGCAGCGCCGCAAACAGCGCCGCGATTTCAATATCCTGCCGCTGGGTGAAGCGGTGCGGGATTTGAATGGGGTCGTTCTGGATGAACTCGGGGCGGTTGTAGCGCTCGTATTGCGCGTCGAGCTGACGGCGGAGATGGGCGATGTTCAAGGATGAGGTAGCGGGAGGGTTTCGTTGATACCAAAAAGAACATCATGCTGAGCTTGTCGAAGCAGCTCTACCGCTCAAGTAATTAGTTACTCTCGGGGTAGAGCTGCTTCGACAGGCTCAGCATGACGTTCTATTAGAGTTGAGCAGGTTTTTACTGCGGAATGTAGTTCGTTTCCACCCGAAAGCGGGAGTCGGCGGTGCCCAGCTTCTGCACGGCGCGGGGCGAAAGGCGCACCAGAATGTTGTTATTCTCGCCCGTATCGGGCAGCTTGCCGATAACGCGCACGTACACCGACTGGCCGTTCATGGCATTTTTCACCTGCATGATGGTGCCCACGGGAGCCGTTTTGTGCAGGGCCAGGTACTTGTCAGTCACGCTTTTTTCGATGGGCGCACCCAGACCGTTTTCCACCACGCGGGCCAATACTTCGCTGGCGCGGCTGGGGGTGTGGTCGTCCCGGCTTTCCTCGCGGTCGCGCTCGGCGGGCTTTTCGGGGGTTACGGTCGCAATTTGGGCGGGCTTGTCGGGGGCGGGGGCTTTGGCGGGGGGCGTGGCGGGCACGGCTTCTACCTCGGCGGGGCGCACGGGGGCGGGCTTGGGGGTGGCAGCAACGGCGGGGGCAGCGGGCGCATCGGCTTCGGAAGCCGTTAGCAACAGCTGCTGACCCACACGCACGGCCCCGCCGGCCGGCAGCTTGTTCAGCTTAATGAGCTCATCGGGCGTGAGCTGGAACTTGCGGGCAATGCCGAACAGCGTTTCGCCCTTGACCACGGTGTAGCGAGCGGGCACGGCCACGGTTGCCGGGGTGGTCTTGGCCGGGGCCACCGCCGTGGTTTTGCCAGCCGTGGGGCGCGGCACAAACACAACCTGGCCCACCCCGAGGCCATTTTTAATCTGCGGATTGGCACTCGTGAGCTGGTCGAGCGTAACGTGGTAGCGGCGCGAGAGGGCCGTGAGGGTTTCGCCCGCCGCCACGCGGTGCTTCACGAAACGCTGGCCGCCGCGTATTTCCGTCCCAATCGAGTCGGTGGGGGCACCTTTCGAGTGGCCATGTTTTCCGGGCCCCGGCCCACCCAGGGCCAGCAACGTGAGCAGCGAAAGAATTACAGTCATAAAATCAGCCTGGCAAAGTCCATACCGCCACCACCTGGCAAAACAGCCGGGCGGACAGCGGAGACAAAATAACGCAAAAACCGGCGGGGAATTGGTGAGGAGCGGCGAAAGAACGTCTGGTTGAACTGGTCGAAGCAACGCTACCCTCGGCAGCACACCCGTACTTTGAGCCGAAATTCTCACTCCCAGCTTTTCATCTTCCACCTGCTGCTCATGGTTCTCGGCCTTATTCCCGCCCGTTTTGCTTCCTCGCGCCTGCCCGGCAAGCCGCTCATCGACCTCGGCGGCCTCAGCATGATTCAGCGGGTGGTAACGCAGGCCCGGCAGGCCAACCTGGCCCGCGTGGTAGTGGCTACCGACGACGAACGGATTCTGCAACACGTTCAGGATTTTGGGGGCGAAGCCGTTCTCACCCGTCCCGACCACCCCAGCGGCACCGACCGCCTCTGGGAGGCCTTCCAGCAGCTGGGCGTGCCCGCCGACGTGCATTGCATCGTCAACATTCAGGGCGACGAGCCCTTTATCCACCCCGCCCAAATCAACGCCCTGACCGATTTATTCGCCGACCCGGCCACCGCGCCTGCCATCGCCACGCTGATAAAGCCCGTGGTTTCGGCCGACGAATTATTCAGCCCGCACCTGCCCAAAGTCGTGGTCAATCAGCGGGGCGAGGCCCTTTATTTCAGCCGCCACCCCCTGCCCTACCAGCGCGGCCGCGAGCCCGCCGAGTGGCTGGCCCACCACCGCTACCTGCGCCATTTGGGCCTCTATGCCTACAAGCCACAGGTGCTGGAGCAGCTCACGCAGCTGCCCGTGTCGCCCCTCGAAGCCGCCGAAAGCCTGGAACAATTGCGCTGGCTCGAAGCCGGGTACCGCATTCGCTGCGCCGAAACCGAGCTGGATGCTTTTGGAATTGATACCCCGGAAGATGTAGCCAAGGCGTTGGCGCGGCTGGCAATTTGGCTATGAGGAAAAGGCCGTCATGCTGAGCTTGCCGAAGCATCTCTACCGCTTTGTTGCAATAGCATTGATTACTTCTGCGGGAGAGATGCTTCGGCTGCGCGGACACCAGATGAGCATGACGTTCCTCATTCCTCATTAAGCCCAGCGCCCTCGTGCCGCTCCTCCCGCATTTCGCGGGACAGGAAGTAATTCAGCGCCGTCCGAATCACGGCAATGGCCCCGAGCTTGCCAATCTGCTCCCAGCTGGGCGCAATGGCCGTGGAGAGAATATCCGCCCCCAGCTGAAACTCCAGCGCCAGCGCCAGATAACGCGCTAGCGCCAACCGAATAGCGGTAAAATCAGCCGTCTGCCTTTTGGCCAAAGCCTTCACCAACAGCCAGCCCGCGCTGAGAATGCCCAGCGCGATAATGGCCGCGCCTACGGTTTCCACGCCCAGCTTCAGCCACAGCACGGCGCTGATAACGGTGCTTTCGGCCTGGCCATGCACGGAAGTAACATCGCGGGCCGTTTCGGGCAGGGCAGAGAGGTCGAGCATAGGAGCAGCGGGAAGCAAGGTGGGGCAACCGAAGTACGGGAATGCGGGGTTAGCAGCCAATCTTCTTCACTTTATAACCCTCCTTCAGCAGCACCTCCAGCACTTTGTCGCGGAAGTCGCCCTGCACCACCACTTCGCCATCTTTAGCGCTGCCACCCACGCCACACTTGGTTTTGAGGAGCTTGCCCAGGGCCTGCAAGTCGGCATCAGTACCCACAAAACCGGTTACGAGCGTTACCTGCTTGCCACCACGCTGCTTTTTATCGAGCTGCACGCGCAACTGCTGCTGCTGGGGTGGCAGCGTGGCAGCCCCGGCCTGCTCATCGGTTTGATAAGAGAAATCAGGATTGGTGGAGTAGACAACGCCCTGCCGTTGGTTTTTGTCAGCTTTCATATAAGTAGCACATTTGTTCATTCAGCACCCTGAGCTGTTATACCGCAACCGCCAGCGCCAAAGGCAACAGCTCGATTACAAACTCGGTCGCGTGGCCCAGGTAGTCGCCATCGACGTGGAAACCAATGGGACTTTCGGCCACCACCCGGCCGCATGGCACCCGAAAATACTCGGCAGCGTTGGATTGCGGCAGGTTGCCCAGCGCCATGCCCAGGCTCACCCGAATGGCCCGGCCCACGGGCAGCGCATCAATCAGGCACACATCGAGCAGGCCATCGCGCAGGTCGGCCAGGGGCGCGATGTAGGCGTTGTTGCCGTACTGCGAGGCGTTGGCAAAGGCCAGCACGTAGCAATCGGTGGTTAGGTGCTGGCCATTGAGGTCAATTTGCACCGCCACCGGCTGGTAGCGCCGGTATTCGCGCAGCGTTACCCGCAGGTAGGTGCTCAGCCCACGCGAGCCGGCCTGGGCAAAGTGCTGGCTCACGTGCGCATCAAACCCCAGCCCGGCCGTGCAGAAAAACGGGTGGCCGTTTATCACCCCCACATCCATGCGGCTGAAGGTGGGCGCGGCCAGGCGGCGCAGGGCCGCCGGCAGGGCCAACGGCACCTTCAGGTGGCGGGCCAGGCCATTGCCCGAGCCCTGCGGGATGATGCCCAGGGCCGTTTCGGTGCCCAGTAGGCCCCGGCCCACCTCGTTCACGGTGCCGTCGCCGCCCACGGCGGCCACCACCGCAAAGCCGTCGGCCGCCGCCTGCCGGGCCAGCGCCACGGCGTGCCCGGCGTACTCGGTGAGGCGGATTTCATACCCGGTTTCCAGCGCCCCAAAATGCTGCGCAATCAGCGCTGGCATGTCGTGGCGGCGGCTGGGGCCGGCCGTGGGGTTCAAAATGAAGCAGGTCTTAGCCATCGCTGATTTTCGCTGATTAACCATGACTTCGCTGATTCACGAGTCAGGTTAATGCGACCTTATTACGTACGAGCGTTTGAAATTGCAGATGGAGCAGCCGGAAAAAGAGAAAGCCCACCACTCGGCAGGCTTCCTCAATGTCTGACTTCACTCGGCTAATTGGCTAGTTATACTCGTCTCGAAATGGTTTGCGAAAACGCTGTAGCGACGCGACCCTTCGCGTCTCCGCGTTCGCGCCATTCGACCATCGTTCAACGCCGAGACGCGAAGGGTCGCGTCTCTACATCGGCCGGTCAATTTTCGCATCTTACTTCGTGACGAGTATAACAATCTGTGTAATCACAGTCAATCAACGAAAATCAGTGATTCATCTGCTCGCCGAGCTTCTGAATCAAATCAGCCGTGCGGGTCGAGTAGCCGGTTTCGTTGTCGTACCAACCAATTACCTTGGCCAGCGTGCCGTTGGCCGAAGTCAGCTCCGAGTCGAAGATGCAGCTGTGGGGATTGCCCACGATGTCGATGCTCACCAGCGGGTCGATGGAGTACTCCAGAATGCCCTTCATGGGGCCTTCGGCGGCAGCCTTCATCACGGCGTTGATTTCCTCCTTGGTGGCTTCCTTTTTCAGCACCACGGTCAGGTCGGTCATCGAGCCATCCGGAATGGGCACGCGCATGGCC
>JAYULN010000278.1:0-1951 GCA_043763525.1 Hymenobacter sp. | reverse complement strand
CCGGTAAAGGCGGGTTACCTGGGGCAGTTGTGGTCCCGGTAAACCCGGTTTTACCTGGGGCACTTGTGCCCTCGGTAGGCGGGGTTATCGGGGGCAGTTCTGCCCCAAGTAAATTGGCGAGGAAACAGCGGCTGGGCTGGTGGCGCGACTGGCTGGGCTGGTAGGTGAGCAGGCCCCAATTTTCGAGGTCGTAGAGGGTGGCGCGGTACGTCTTGCGGTTGCCGATGTGGGCGGCGGTCATCAGCTGCTCGTGGTCGAGGGCCAGCGATACGGGGAAACGGTTGGCGTTCCACTCGAAAAACAGCGCCCAATACAAGCTGACGTGAAACGGCGTGGCTGCCGGCTGCCTGGTCAGCTGGTCGTGGGCGGCGCGGGTGTGCTGGATGAAATTCATGGGTAGCCGCCCTCCGGTGTGCGGGGTAGAAAATGGGGTTGGGGAGGTGGGCCGCTCATGCGGCGTTGGCCAGGGCGCGGTGGTAGCGGCGTGGGTAGGCATCGAGCACCGAGCGGCGGAAGCCCCAATCCTTCTCATTGAGGCGCACGCCCTGGATGCGGCCGGAACGGCGCGCACGCAGCAGGGCCTCTTCACAGAGGCCGATGTAGCGGGCGGCGGCCCGGGTGCTCAGCACTTCGTCGGGCGGTGGGGTCGGGGTGAGGCGTTCCTGCTCGGCTTGCTCCAGCTTCTCCAGGCGGCTCAGTACCTGCCGCCACTCCGGTTCGGGAATGATGACGACGGTTTGCATGGGCTACGCGGAAGCTAATTGTGCGCGTCGGTCGTCGATGCCGCGGCGGGTGACCTGTTCGGCTTCGATGGCATCGAGCAGGGCGGCGGCAATCGTGGGGTTGTTGCGGCCGTTGCGCTGGATGGTGCTGTAAATGGTTGACGTGGTGTACTCGTGGCCGGCTTCGAGCAGGCGCTTGCGGGCGTCGGCTACCACGTTGGTGCGCTTGCCAAGGTTGGCAATCAGGGCACGTAAGGTGACGCTTTCAGCTTTTTATGCGTCAATTTTGTTTGCTGGTAGTTGCATTTTGTTATGCGCTTAGTATATTTGTCTACAATCCTTCTGCAATTAACGCACAATGGTGTATTTAAACGGCATGAAGTGTAGGTAATTCAGCGCATTATTATGGAACAAGTTGAGCAGCAACGGGAAAAAGTTCTTCCTGCGGGTGTTGACGGCGACACCGGCGGGCGTATCAAGCAACTGTTTGAGCACTACAAGCTGAGCACCTATGAGGCCAATAACCGCCTGGGATACAGCCGCACGTCGAAGCTGTATAAGGTGCTGAAAAACGAGGTGCGGCCGGGCTACGAAACCATTGTGGACCTGCTGGCTTCGTTTCCGGAGGTGTCGGCCGACTGGCTCCTGATGGGCCAGGGGGCGATGCTGCGGGCGAATGCCGCGGACGCGGCCAAGCCAGCCTTCACGCTGCAGCAAGTTGTTCGGGGCGACAAAGTGATGGTCGTGACCGTGGACGACAAGGGCAACGAAAACACTGTGTTGGTACCCATTCCCGCGCAGGCCGGGTACTCGATGGCGCACAACGAGGCGGTGTACCTGCAGCAGTTCGGCACCTACAAAATCCCGGGCTTTGAGCGGGGCGAGTTCCGGGCGTTCGAAGTGGCCGGCGACAGCATGGCCCCGACCATCAACCACCGCGATGTGGTGGTGGCCTCGCGGGTGGAAGAATTGCGCTTGTTGGAGCCGGGCGAGGTGTACGTTGTAGTCACGGCCGAATCGGTGATGCTGAAGCGCATCAAGAACCGGCTGCGGGCTAACGATGCCGAGGTGCTGCTACACTCCGACAATGCCCACCGGCTGCCCTACGGAATGGAAACCCGGGACATCATCGAGTTGTGGCGCGTGCGGGGCTATGTCTCCAGCTACATCCCGAGTGCGCCCGACATCACGGTGGAACGGCTGTGGGATGTCATCGAGCAGCTGGGCTT
>JAYULN010000277.1:0-12016 GCA_043763525.1 Hymenobacter sp. | reverse complement strand
AGGCTTTACACTGGTACTTGGCGTGGCCTTGGCTAGAGCCATTGCGCCGAATATGTTCGCTGCCACATTTGGCGCACAAGTGTTGTGTGTAAACCATTACCGAAGATACTGCTTTCACCTTAGTTAAGACCACCGCCTGAAACAGATGCGGTTTATCCAGCAAACGATTCGAATTTATCGAAGGGGCTTGTTAAATCAGCTTGTGCAAGTAGCTGCTGGAATGGCCAATTTTAAACTCAACTACCAAATAAGCTAAATATCTGATAAATAACATTGTGCAAGTCTCATCTAAATTGGTTCAGAAAACTTGTTCAGCATTCTAAGTACAGGAAAGGGAATCTTCGCAATGAGAAACCTGTACTTTGACCATGAATATCGGCTACGCCCGCGTCTCGACCCGCGACCAGAATCTGGAACTACAACTCGATGCCCTGAATAAAGCCGGGTGTGAAACCATCTTCCAGGAGAAAGCTTCTGGGGTCACCAAAGCACGCCCCGAACTGGACCGCATGCTAACCGGGCTGCGTCCCGGTGACACGGTCTACATTTATAAGCTCGACCGGTTGGGCCGTTCCCTAAAGCATTTGTCTGGACATGGTGGCGGAGTTGGAGTTTCGGGGCGTGGGCCGGGTCTCGCTCACCGATGCCATCAACACCACCTCAGCACAGGGCCGGCTCGTGTTTAACCTGTTCGCTTCCCTGGCCGAATTTGAGCGGGAACTGATTCGCGAGCGCACCCACGCGGGGCTGGCCTCCGCCCGGGCGCGAGGCCGGGTCGGTGGCCGCCGGCGGGGACTATCGGAAGAAGCGGAGCGCACGGCCATCGTCGCCGAGACGCTCTATCGCGAGCAAAATCTTGGGGTGAACGAGATTGCCCAGCGCCTGCGCATCTCTAAAGTCACGCTCTATAAATACCTACGCCATCGGGGTGTCGTTATCCACAGTCATCGAAAAGCCGCCGTAGCCAAGTCGACCGAGTAAATTTTGTGCCACCCTATCGGTCAAATTCTTTAACGTGCTATTTATTCCGTTTTCTGAGAGGACCCCTTACCTGCTTATTTGGCTTGAAGCGTACAGTAATCGGGGCAAGGCTGCTGTAGGCGGTTGCTGATTGCTCTTTGCTCTTTGCTCCGAAAACGCCAAACCAGAAACCAGAAGCCCAACGAAAAAGCGGCTACCGGAATCCGGTAGCCGCTTTTTCGTTGGGTTTGATAAAATTAAAAACCCGTTATGCCAGCGCGTCAAGCGACAGGCGCTCGGGCAGCATGAGGCGGCGAAATTCGCTCACGGAGTAGCCCGTTACCTGGCGGAACTGGTTGCTCAGGTGCTGGCCCGAGCTGTAGCGCATCTGGTCGGCTATCTGATTGAGGGTTAGCTCGCCGTAGCTAAGCAACTCTTTCACGCGCTCAATTTTGAGGCGGATGAGGTACTTCTCGATGGTGAGGTGGGCGGTGCGCGAAAACACCTTGCTCAGGTGCGAGTAGGTGGCGGCAAACCGGTCGGTGAGGAAGGCCGACGTGGTGAGCGGCGAACGAGCCGTGCGCAGGTGTTCGAGGTAATCGGCGAGCACGGTTTTGATTTGCTCGGTGAGCTGTTCGGCGCGGCCACGCAGCAGCTCGAAGCCGGCCGCGTGGAGCAGCGGAGCCAGCGATTCGGGGTCGGCGGGGGTGGTAGAGTCGAGTTCGGCCACGCCCAGGGTTACGGTGGTGGGGCGGTAGCCGGCACGCTCCAACAGGCTTTGCACGGCTTCTACGCACCGCGGGCACACCATATTCTTAATATGCAGCAGGTTAGTTTTCAAGGGCGTTAACGTGTTTGAGGCCGCCGCGAAGAGGCCGGTGGAGAATAAGAATTTGCTGCGGCCGTATTGCCAGCCGTTCGCCGGGGTCGGGCGGCTGGCGTGGATGCTTCGGCCCAGCCCCGCCCGAACCAGTGCTCGGTGGCCCAGGTAACGAACGGTACCACGGCCAGGAACGTGACCGCCAGCAGCCAGAACAGTACGAGAAAGGCCGAAAAAAGGCGACCAAGGAAATGGTCACTCGTGCCAAACAAATAACCAACCAGCATTAGTGCCAGCCCCAGGCTGATGCCCGCTAGCACGCCCACCCGCCGCCAGGGCCAGGCGGCAAGGTATTTCTGGAGGCGACGGCGCAATGGTAAAGACATAAAACTGGTAATTGGGAGAGTGAAAATAGGGGAAAATTTGATTGGTCCGCTATTCTAGCTCAATAATTTCAGCAGCTTCTGCTGCACGGCCTGGCCATTGTCGGCCGCGTACCAGGCGTTCATGCCTTTCACTACTTGGTTTGTGTGCAGGGATTTATCGCCGTGCAGCTGGCGGCTGAGCACCTGGGCAGCGGCGGGGCGCGGGCCCCAGCTGCCCGGCTCGGCCCCGGTAGCGGCATCGCGCCGGATGAGCTTGGGAATACTGTCCTTGCCATCGGTTTGGTGGGCAGCCATCAGGGCGGGGTGTTCGGAGCGGAGCAGCACGTGCAGCGCCACGCGGCCGGCGCTGGCGGCGGCCAGGTGGGCCAGCACGGGCAGCGTGTGGGCGGTGTCGCCGCACCAGGCTTCGCCCAGCACCAGCCACTGCTCGGGGCGGGGCAAGTGGGCCAGCCGCGCCACCAGCGCGGACAGCAAGGCCTCGGCGTAGGAGCGGTCGAGGTGGGCCTGGTTTTGGTCGGTGTAGTACACCAGGCCGGGCGACTGCTCGGGGCCGGTGGTGCGGTGCGCGGCGGCCAGCTGGGCCACCAAGGTCCGAAACTCGGCGTACGTATAGGATGGCGCGGGCACGGCCACCGCCGAAATAATGGAGTTGAGCATCAGGGCGAAGGGGAGGGTGAGCGGGGCCACACGCAACCTGTGGGGCACGCCTGCCGCTACAACCGTAGCCGGGGCCTACGGTTCGGGTTGCGCCACGGTTGGTTATTTCTTTACCTTGCGGTGTAAGTCATTCGCAATTCCCTTTACCTACGCTCTTTCATGCCGTTGAAAAACTTCCTCCGCCCTTTTGCCGTGGCCTGTGCCATCACGGCCACGTTTAGCGCCTGCAGCTCGGGCACCAAAGAAGGCGACACCAACGTGGAGCGCGGCTACACCAAAAAAGGCCCCGCCGCCAAAGCCGACGGCACCGCCAACGGCGACTCTATCACCGCCGGCCTCGCCCGCGATACCACCCGCCACCTTACCGGCAAAGACCTGTACAAGGCCGCCAGCGAAGCCAAAGACCGCAACCACGACGGCATCGCCGACTAAAGCACCCGCCGGGCTACTGCCCCCCACGCGGCGGCCCGCCAAAACCAGACCACTAAAAACCCCCGGCCGTGAGTGGCCGGGGGTTTTTGACTTTCGCAGAAGAAAGGTTAAGCCCCTGCGCTTGTGCGGCTTGGGCCAGCATTAACAAGGAGAAGAAAATTGTAGCGAATCGAAGCATGGCGTTTGGCAAGGGCAGTGGCCCCGCATACGCAACATTCTGCCGCCTGGCCGTTGCAGGCGGCGAACGGGCGGTGGTTTTTCGGGCAACCGGCGCGTGCGACAACCGGTCGGACGGCTGCGCCGTCGGACCGGTTGTCGCTAAAATGGCACCACCACTTTCACCCCCACGTTGCGGCCGGGGTTGTAGATGCCCGACCGGCCACCAGCAGCGCCCTGGTAGTATTCAAAATACTTCAGGCGGTTGAGGTGGGCCTGATAGGCCATGTCGAACACGTTATCGACTTGCAGAAACAGCTGCACGGCTTCGCGGCCGGCGCGGGTGTGCAGGGTGGTGCCGGCCCCCAGGCCCAGCAGCACGTAGCCGGCGGTAGCGGTTTCGGTGTTATCGACGGCGTAAAACTCGCGCTGGGGGGCGGTGGCATCGAGGGTGGCCCGGATGTAGGGCGCGGCGCGGCGGCCGGGGCGCGGGATAGCGCTCAGGCGCAGCTCGGTGCGGACTTGCAGGGGTGGCAGCAGGGGCAGGTAGCGGGCAGCGGTGCCGTTGGTTTCCAGCAGCGCGGCATCGGCGTTGAGGCCGCGCACCCGCGCCACGCTGCTGCGCCAGGCCAGCCAGGGCAGGGCCATGGGATGCACGTTCAGGCCAATTTCGAAGCCGTAGAGGCGGGCCGCGCCCTGGCGGTACTGGTAGGTTACGTTGCCCGGCACGATAACCACGGGCTGCCCAGCGGCATCAAACAACCGGGCCTGGTAGATGAACTGCTGCACGTAGTTGTGGAACACTTCCACGCTGGCATCGAGGCCGGGCGCGTGCCAGAGCGCGCCCACGTCTTGTTGCAGGCTGAATTCGGGCTGGAAACCGCGGTTGCCCAGGTACACGATGTGGGCGCCGGGGTCGAGGCCGTTCGAGCCAATTTCGGGGATGTTGGGGGCGCGGTAGCCGCGGGCCAGGTTGGCGCGCAGCGTGAGGCGCGGGGTGGCGGCAAAGCTGCCCCCCACGCTAGCCGACAGCCCCCGAAATACCGCCCGAAACGCCGGAAACTGGAGCTCTGCCCCCGGTGCGCCCGGCCCGGCCGCCCCCGCGAAGCCGGTGGCCGGGTTGAGGGCCACGTAAAAATCCTCCCAGCGCACCAGCCGCGCATCGTAGCGCACGCCCCCGCTGATTTCGAGCTTGCCCACGGCCTTTTTCAGCAGCAGGTACCCGCCGCCGTCCACCAAATTGTAGTCGGGAATGGGGAAGGCGGTGGCCTGCTGGTGGCGGTTCACCTGGGCCATGCCGTTGGCCCCCACGGTGGTGGCCAGGCCGTGCCAGGCGGGCAGGTGGTAGCGCAGGTCGTAGGTGTAGGTGGTGAGGCGGAGGGCCAGACCGGGCTGGGCGGGCGCGGTGGGGTGGTTAAACTCCTCGCGCCGGTTTTGCTGGGCACCCAGCAGCACATTCAGCTCGCCGCCGCCCAGCTGAATCTGAGTTTTGGTGAACACCCGGTAGTGGCGAATGCGCTGGTGCAGCGGGCCGGTGGCGTAGGCCCTCAGCTCCTCGGAGGCTACCAGAGGGCGGTTTTTTACGTCGTCATTTTTGCCCTCGGTCACCTGCCGCGTGAAGCGGCGGCTGAGCGAGTCGCGGCTGCCATCGGGGATTTCCTGTTGGTTGTCGTACAGGGTGAGGTACCAGTACGAGCTGCCCCAGCCCTTGCGCACCCCGGCCATGCCCGTGAGCGTGAACTCGCGGAAACCGGTGTTGTACACGAGGCCATCGACGCGGTTGCGGTAGTCGTGGGCCAGGCGGTGGCTGGCCCGGAAGCTGGTCTGAAACCCGTTTTTCTGGTAGTTGAGGCCCAGTGAGCCCGCCAGCAGGCCGTTGGTCGACTGGTATTCGGTGAGGGCTTCGCCGCGCAGCTGGCCCTCGGGGCCGGCGGGCAGGCCGGGCAGCAGGTTAACTACGCCGGCCACGGCATCGGAACCGTAGAGCAGGCTGGCGGGGCCTTTCACCACCTCCACCCGCTCCACGTCGTAGCCATCCACTTCGATGCCGTGCTCGTCGCCCCACTGCTGGCCCTCCTGCCGCAGGCCGTTGTACATCGTCAGCACGCGGTTGTAGCCCAGCCCCCGAATGAAGGGTTTGGAGATGTTCGGGCCGGTGGTAACGGCGCTCAGACCGGCAATGCCGCGCACCGCCGCGTCGATGACATTGGTGCTGGCATTCAGGCGAATTTCGCGCTGGCTGAGCGCGGCAATGGGCACCGGACTCCGGCGGATTTCGGTGGCCCGGCCCACGCCGGTTACCACCACTTCGCCCAGGTCGGCGGCCGTGGCTCGCAGCATAAAATCCAGGGTGAGCGACTGTCCCGTTGGCCCGCTCACCGGCTGCTCGACGGCGGCAAACCCCACCGCGCTGGCCCGCAGGCGCACCGGACCAGCCGGTACGCCGGTCAGCTGGTAGCGGCCGGCCTCGTTGGCAGTGGTGCCCAGCGTGGTGCCCACTACCGCAACCCCGGCAAAAGGCACCGGCTGGCGCTGGGCACCGCGCACCGTTCCATTTATTTCAACCAGCTGAGCAAAAACCAGTTGCGGCGTTAAAAAAAGTATAAGTAGCAGGGTTTTCATAAATGGATTATTGATTATTCATAGGCACAAGAAATCCGGTCCGCCACCGGGGGCGGGTTATGGACAAAGGCCATTCGAGGGTGAGAGGAGGCGCAGGCCAGGTAGGCCTAACCTGTGCGGAGCAGGCCTGGCGGGCCAGCGGGCGCTTCACTTAACGGAGCGGGTAGTTGTTGGTCAAATAGCGGAGAAAGGGAGGTTGGACAAGCGCACCGGTGGCTGCGTGGCCTACGCGGCGAAGGTTTGCCAGAGCAGAAACACGTTCAGGCTAATGATGATACCCGACACGACCCAGGCCACGACCTGCACCCAGGGCCGATTCACGAAAACGCCCATTTTGGCCTTGCTACTGGTGAAAAGTACCAGCGGCACCACCGCGAAACTGAGCTGCAACGACAAAATGACCTGGCTGAATACCAGCAGCTGGCCGGTGCCCTTTTCGCCGTAGAGAATGGCCACCACCAGGGCCGGCACCACGGCCACGCTGCGCGTGATGAGGCGGCGGGCCCAGGGCTTGAGCTTCAGGTCGAGGAAGCCTTCCATCACAATCTGGCCGGCGAGGGTGCCGGTGAGGGTCGAGTTCTGGCCCGAGGCCAGCAGGGCAATGGCAAACAGGGCGCTGGCCGCGCCCGCGCCCAGCACCGG
Organism: Hymenobacter sp.; assembly: GCA_043763525.1. Taxonomy (GTDB): domain Bacteria; phylum Bacteroidota; class Bacteroidia; order Cytophagales; family Hymenobacteraceae; genus Hymenobacter. The sequence goes on along the minus strand of JAYULN010000277.1, from coordinate 5,341 downwards.
CGTGAGCAGCTTGTGGGCATCGGCAATGTCGGCCACGCCGTCGTGGCCCTTGCCGTGGAAGGCGGCCGCCGCCGTAACGAGGATGGCCGCGTTCACGAAAAACGCCAGGAACAGGGCCAGCGTCGAGTCGATGGTGGCGAACTTGATGGCCGAGCGTTTGGCCGGCTCGTCCTGGTCGAAGGCCCGCGTTTGCACGATGCTGGAGTGCAGGTACAGGTTGTGCGGCATCACGGTGGCCCCGAGAATGCCGATGGCCACGTACAGCATTTGGGGGTTGGTCACGATTTCGAGCCGGGGCACGAGGCCTTTGCTCAGGGCCAGCCAGTCGGGGTGCGAGGCGATGATTTCGTAGAGGAAACAGCCAAAAATCAGCACGATGAGGCCCGCCACAATGCTTTCAATCACCCGAAAGCCCTTGTTCTGGAAGTAGAGCACCACCAGCACGTCGAGCACCGTGAGCACCACGCCCCAGGGCAGCGGCAGCCCAAAAAGCAGGTTGAGGGCAATGGCCGAGCCGATGACTTCGGCCAAATCGCAGGCCGCGATGGCGATTTCGCAGAGCACCCACAGCATCAGGCTCACGGGGCGCGAGTAGTGGTCGCGGCAGGCCTGGGCCAGGTCGCGACCGGAAACAATGCCCAATTTGGCCGCCAGGTGCTGAAGCAGGATGGCGAACAGGTTGGAAATGAGCACCACCGATAGCAGCGTGTAGCCGTAGCGGGCACCGCCGGCCAGGTCGGTGGCCCAGTTGCCAGGGTCCATGTAGCCCACGGCCACCATCAGGCCCGGCCCCCAAAAGGCCATGAGCTTGCGCCAGAACGGGGCATTGGCGGGCGGCACCTTGATGCTGGCGTACACTTCGCTCAGCGAATTGCCGCGACGGGGATAGCGCCAGCCGCTTTCGGGCGTGGGCACCAGGGTTTCGGTGAGCGTGGAAGGTGGCACGTTGGGGAATTGATTCAAAGCAAATTTACGTATTTTTAGACGAACCTAAAAATTATTTTCGACCGCCTTAAATACAGGCAAAACGGCTAAAAGGTTTCAGGATATTAAGGCCGATTGTCCCGCTTATCCGGCATTCCGCAGCAAGCAGAATCGGCGACTTCGTGCAGCCGCAGAATAAAACCCGATTCTCTCGTCGGGCTCGCTGCCGGTACCCGACCTTTGCTGGGAAACCCGCTTTGCATGACCCCAACCCAAACCAAGCGCCGCCTCGGCCTGCTCTCCCTCGTGGTGAGCGTGGGGCTGGTCGCCGTCAAATTTTACGCCTACCACCTCACCCGCTCGCAGGTTGTGCTCACCGATGCCCTGGAAAGCATCATCAACGTGTTCACCAGCGGCTTTGCGCTCTACAGCATTTACCTGGCCGGGCTGCCCAAGGACGAAAACCACCCCTACGGTCACGGCAAAATCGAGTACCTGTCCATCGGATTCGAGGGAGCGTTGATTTTCATTGCCGGGGCGTTCATCCTGTATAGTGCCACGCTGGGACTATTGCACCCGCACCCCGTGGCCCGGCCCGACTGGGGCGTGCTGCTGCTGGCCAGCACCGCCGTGGTGAACCTGGTGGTGGGCCTGCTGCTGGTGCGCACCGGCAAGCGCCTGAAATCAGTGGCCCTAATGGGCGACGGCCAGCACTTATATATCGATGCGCTCACGTCCATTGTGTCATCCGGGGCACTGGTGCTGGTGGCGGCCACCGGCATTATCCGTTTCGACGCGGGCGCGGCGCTGCTGCTCGGCGGCTTCATTCTGGTGAACGGCGGGCGCATGCTGCGGCGCTCGGTATCGGGCCTGATGGACGAAACCGACACCGCCGTGGTGGCCGAGGTGATTGCCGAGCTGCAAGCCCAGCGCCGCGATTCGTGGATTGACGTGCATAACCTGCGCGTGCAGCGCTACGGGGCCAACCTGCACATCGACTGCCACATGCAGCTGCCCTACTATTTCAGCCTGGTGGAGGTGCATACCCAGCTGCACGACATCGAGGAGCTCATCCGGACGCGGTTTGCCGTGGAGGTGGAAATGTTCGTGCATGCCGACCCCTGCACGTTTGCCGCCTGCTCGCTGTGCCACATGCCCGACTGCCCGGTGCGCCAGCACCCCTTCCGCCACGAGGTGGTGTGGAACGTGCGCAACGCCATGAAGAACGAGCGGCACCATTTGGAATAGTGCCTCGTGCCGGGAGGCGCATTGCCCATAAAAAAGAGGGCCGCGAAATTCGCGGCCCTCTTTTTTGTGAATAGCTGCGCTGGCTTACTGGCCGCGGCGAACTTCAATCCAACCTTTGGATTTGTTGCCGCCCACGTCGGTGAGGTAGTAGTAGTACACGCCGTCGGGCTGGTCGCCGCCGCCCCAGGTGTTCTGGTAGCTGGCGAACTCCTGCACCTTGCGGCCCCAACGATTGTAGATTTCGAGCTTGCCGCCGCGCTGGCTGCTGGGCACCACAAGCACGTCGTTCAGGTTATCATTGTTGGGCGTGATGATGTTCGGCACTTTCAGCTCGGGCACGATGACAATGCGCTGGGCGATGGAAGCCGCGCACTGGCCGGGCACCTTGGCAGTGGTAGCATTGGTGATGAGCGTGGAGGCCGAGCGCAGCGTGATGAGGTAGGTACCGCCTTCAAACAGCATGAGGTCGGCGGGGGCGTACTTGCGCGAAAACACCTTGGCAGCCTCCGTTACGGGGCGGCCCGCGCCGTCCTTAATGCGCTGGTACGTCCAGCGAATGGAGTCCATTTTGAAGACAGTGGAGCTGTAGCCGCCCGTAGCGGGCACCCCGTTGATGACGGGAATGAGCCCTCCGATAGTCGAGGTATTGTTGAACTTGTACGTAATCGGGGGAATCAACGCGCCTGTTGGGGCATTGGGGTTGGTGGCGGTGGCGGTACGGCTCGAAATCGAATCGGTAATGGCAAAGCGCGACACCACCGGCGGGGCTACGCGCACCAGGATGGACGTGGTATCGCCGCAACCCGGGCCAAAGCCGCTATTGGGCGTGATGTACAACTTGTAGCGGCTGTTCACGGTGGGGGTCACCGTGATGTTCTGGGCCGTGGTGGTGGCGGTATTGAAGCCGTTGCCCCGCACCAGCTCCCAGCGGTAGCCGTAGGTTTGCGGCACCACAATATTGCGAGTTGCGTCCCGAACAGAGTCGGGGCGAACCACCGTACCACGCAGGTTCAGCGAGCCGTCGCACAGCGTAACCGGCGACACGCCAGTGAGGCTGGCCGGGCCGGCCGTGGCCAGGGCCGTGGCAAAATTGCCCTTCAGGATTTTAATCACAATCACCCGGTTTTGCAGGCCTTTCACCGGGCAGGCATTGTCCTCAATCTTCACGTTGATGCGGATGGTACGGTCCACGGTATTGGGCGAGGGCTGGAAGATGAACGTGCCACGGGGATGCTCGGAGCCATTGGTGCTGCCGGGGGCAGTGCTAAAGGAAAACACGCCGATATTGCCCGAATTCAGGTAGTTGGGGTCGGTGTTGATGGTCTGGGGCACCGTCACGGTCAGGATTTGGTGGGCGCTGGGGGTGCGCAGGTTGTCGGGGTCGGTGAAATCGAGCGACACGCGCGAGTAGCTGCACGAGTACACGTTTATCTGGGTCGTATCGGCCGTGTTGATGGTCGAGGTGTTGGAGTTGACCGTTTGGTTGGTAACGCGCACGGGGCTGGGGGTAGTGTTGGCCCCGCAGTTGATAACGATAAGCACGGCCTCGCGGCGCACGCGGCCCACAATGCGGCGCACGCCGGCCACGCGGCGGTACTCGTTCACTTCCACCACCACCTGGTACTTGTTGCTGCCATCGGATGCCGAAGTAACCGGCACGTAGCGGTTGGGGGTGAAGGTAACCGTGCGGGCGTTCTGGTTCAGCCCGAAGTAGGGCACGCCCTGCCGGATGGGGCAGGTGCCCGTGGTATCGGTGGCCACCGGAATGGGCAGCCGGGGCGTGAAGAGCGTGCCGCCGGTGAGGCCCGGAATTTCGAGAATACACAGCGGGGTGCGGGTGATGATGAACACGCCCCCGGCGTTGGCCCCCGGGTAGGGCGCATAAGTAATGGGCGTACCGCAGGCGCTGAGCGGGGCGGCCAGCGAGTAGACCAGCGAGTCGCCGTCGGGCTCGATGGAGGAGAAGCCGAAGGTGGTGCGCTGGTTCACGCACACGTACTGAACTGGAATGTCCTGCGGGTCGAACTGGGGCGAAGTGTTGGACACATTCGCGCCGCGGTTGTCGAGGTAGGCTTCGGTGTAGAGGTCGGGCTGACCGACGATGTTGGCAATGAGGGGACGCTGATACTGGCTCGTGCTCATCGTCCACTGGCCGGGAGGCAGCGTCACGGTGGCCTCGTAGTTAGTGAAGTCGTAGAGCGGATATATCGACGAGGGATTGGCGCAGGTGCCGGAGGTACTGGGGCATAGCGGCGTGGCCGCGATAGTCGCGCCCTGCTGCACGAGCGGGGCCGTGACGGCCGTGGCCGTGCAGCCGCCGTTGCGGCATTCCAGCGTAAAAGGAAAGGCCTGAATGCCGGTGCAGTCGCGGTAGAGCCGGAACTTCACCCGGTAGCGGTTGGCCCCGAGCGAGGTGTAAGTCATGTCGCAACCCAGCAAGTGGGAGGCCCGCACGGGCTGCAAGCCGCCTAGCCAGCAGCACGCAAAGAGCAGGAAGAGGAAAGACTGTAAGGTTTTTTTCATGGGTGAAGAGAGGGTGAGGGAAAGAATTTAAAAAGGGGTGGAAAAGCAAAACCGGGTGGGTGCCGACAAATCAGCGAATCAATACAGAGGCAGGTAAATGAGGACGCAAAACTACGGTGGGCAGGAGCCGTAATTATCAGCAAATTAAGGACCACGTTTCATAAAAAACGCATTAAATTGAACTAATTTATTATTCGTATATACCCACCGGTTTTTCTTTGTTAGAGCAAATTTCAGGTTGCTGTACGGGATGTAGCGACGCGACCCTTCGCGTCTCCTGTTCGCGCCGGTTAACGATTGTCGTTCAACGCCGAGACGCGAAAGCTCGCGTCGCTACACCGTGCTCGCAAACTACTTCATGACGAGTATATCGGGCCCCCACGCCAGCTCCCAGATGGTGCTGAGGTTGCCGGCCAGGGCCGAGGCCGTAACCGTGGTCGGGCCCACTGTAAACGCAGTGAGGGCCGGGGCCGGGGCAGCCGCCATCAGGGGCGCGGCCCCGGCAAGCAGGGCCGCCGCGAGGTTGCGCAAAGTTTTCATAGTACGGACGACTGGTGTAAGTATTTAACTGTGAGTGCGCGGTAGGTTGTAGCGCGAACTTTGTCGTTCGCGTCCCCGCGCCAGTAGAGCCGCCCGAACGGCACGG
>JAYULN010000276.1:0-12030 GCA_043763525.1 Hymenobacter sp. | reverse complement strand
TATCAGGCGCACCACCAGCAATGGGCGCCCTACCTGCGGCAATTGCTCCAAAAACCACTTATCCAAGCGCTTGTGTAGGCGTGTGCGTAAGTCCTATACTACTTCATTTCTCCCTATTCGGATAGCCTCTAAGCAGCTCCCGCAGACAGTTACTTGCTGCTCCTGGAAGTCAAGGACTTTCGTGACCATGAGGTAGCGAACCGACCCCGAATTGCAAAGGGCGAGTTGGCGGCGGAAGTAGTTACCAAAGCGTTTCACACGCTAGGGGCGTTATATGCTGGCAGTCGGGCCAACCAAACCGAGTTGCGTTCGTTGACTGGTGCCGTCCGGCCGTGGCCCGAAATGTTGCGCGTGGTGCTGTTACTCGAAAAGGATGTGCCGCCCCGCCCTGGCGTAGCCGGCCGCCTCTCTACCCGCGACAAGCTGAAATTGGAATCGTATCTGGAATTGGAGGATAATCTACTGGCTGATTTACAGGCGAAACTCGCGCCATTCCGCATACAGGCGGCTGTGTACTCTTGCGCTACCGTACCCCCCCGCGAGCAATGGACGGCTACCATTCTACCTTAGCTTCTACGTTAATTTTTGCCATTCCTGCTTCTCAAACGCATCAAAGCCCAGCACTTCAAAACCTACCTGGACCTGGACCTGGACCTGGACCTGACGGTGCCCGATGACCGCCCCATCATCCTTATCGGCGGAGCCAATGGCGGCGGCAAAACCACGCTGTTTGAGGCCATTTACGGCGGGCTGTACGGCTTGAAAATCAAAACGGCCCGGGACTTTGAGCAGCAACTCAATGCCAGCATCACCGACCGCGAGAAGACCCACATTGTGCTAGAGTTGCATTTTGCGGGCAAGGTGCTTCAGCAAGAGCAGCAATACGTACTCAAACGCACCTACATGCTAAACCCCAACCGCCAGCCGGTTGAATCAGTTTCGCTGAATATGGACGGCACGCTGTTCACCTATGGCACCGCCATGGCCCCAAAAGACCGGGTACGGGCTGAAGCGGAGGTTAACAAAATCATCAAAGCCAACCTGCCCCAGGAGCTGAGTCGCTACTTCCTGTTCGATGCCATGGAGTCGGGCAACTTGCTTAAGCAGGACCAGCTCAACCGCGTTATCAAGGATAATATTGAGAACGTGATGGGCTTTCAGAAGTACAACCAGTTGGCGCACGGGGCTGAACTGCTGATGCAGCAGCACACCGCCAACCGGCTGGAGTTGGACAAGGAGAAGAACGAGTACAAGCGCCTGACTACCGACAAGCTGGCGCTGGAAGAGCGAATTAGCAAGCTCGGTGACCGTCTGTTGCAAAATCGCCGCTACTCCGTCGAGCACCAGGAAACCTACCAGCAACTGCAAAGTGGCCTCAACGCCGAGGAAACCCTGAATCAGAAAATAAAGACCATTCAGGGGCAGATGACCAGCACGCTCGAACGCCAGCGCACTTACCGCGAGGGCGTGGAAAGCTTCGTGCGTAGCCTCGAAACCCATGTGGGCCTGCCGCAGCTGCACCAGGTATTCCGGGCCGAAATTGGTCTCGTCGTGCAGAGCCAGCAGCAGCAAGACGACCAGCGCGGCCAGCAGCTCGGCCCCGAGGTGCTTGACCGGCTTGTGTCGCAGGTATTAGACTACCTGAATGAGCAGCGTGCCCTGACCGATGCCGCGCCTGATGCAAGCACCATCCTACGCCATTTACAAACTGCTCAGCCAACCTCGTCGGCACCCAATCCTTACGCCTTTTTAGACCCTGCCGAAGTGCGGGCCCTCACTACGCTGCTTAATTCCAGCTTTGCCAATCCGTTTCCGCCCCTGGCAGCCCAGCAACCCGAGCTACAGGAAGCGCTGGCGACACTTAACCGTCAGGAAAGCCAGATTGAGGAATTCAAGGCCCAAATTTCCGGGCACGACTACACCGTGCTTAAGGCCTACGAGCAAGACGAAGCCGATATAAAGCGCCAGGAAGGCGAGCTAAAAGGCTTACGCGAAGACATGAAGCGCCTTATCGACCGAATTCACCAGTTCGATATTCAGGTCGAAAATGAGCCCGACCCCCGCTTCGATGCGCTGCAAAAGCTCCAGCCATTTTTCCGCGAAGTGGCCAACACCTTGCTGCGCACAAAGAAAAAGCAGATTGAGTCCCAGATGTTGGCCGACCTGAACATGAACCTGGTCGCCTACGCCGGCGTGATTGAGCGCGTGGAGCTATCAGAAGAGTTGCGCGACCTCACGTTTCGACTCTACCACACGGCAAGCAACGAAATTTACCTCGACCAACTCAACACGGCCTCCAAGCAAGTGGTGGTGCAGTGCCTGCTCAAAGCCCTGCACGAGTTCGGCGACTACGACCCGCCCGTGATGATTGATACCGTGATGGGCGTACTCGACGAAAGCAGCCGGGCCACCATGCTCGAAAGCTATTTCCCCCGCGTATCGCATCAAACCATCTTGCTCAGTTCTGACAGCGAAATTCGCTTGGGCGAGGACCTCAAGCGCATTCAGCCCTTCCTGGCACGCACCTACACGCTGGCTCGTGACAAGCAAAACCAATGCACCGACGTGCAGCCGGGCTATTTCGGTCAATTCCCGGTGCTCGATTAGGCATTACTGCTACCGTTTATTTGATGTCCACTACCGTTACGCCCGCTCCCATTCGCTTTCTCGGAATCCGGCAAGCCGAAGAAATTGGCCCCGCCACGGCCCTCCTCCGTGTCAGGCTGGAAGAGCGCTTGAACCTGCCCGACTACCGCGGCGATACGAAGCCCGTTGTGCTGACGCTGAACCTGGTGCAACGCCTAGCCTTGATGGCCAGCCTGTGCCAGCCCAGCCCCCGGAGCATCGACGCTGCCCAGGCGCAGTTTCCGCGCCTGTCCACCACCTTCCACGATACGGTATTCTCGCGCAATGACTACCAGGCGCTATTCTCGGCCCTGCTAAAACTGCGCTACCCTGCCGCAACGGAGTGGGAAACGTCCACTGTGCGCGACCGCATCATCAACTACGAAATGCTCCACGGCCTGGAGTACCTGAGCCAAGCCGACCACCTGGATGCTTGGCTGCTGAATACTGCCACCGGCCTGCGCGCCGACGCGGCTGGCCAGGTGCCCGCCGTGAACCTGCACGTCGGAACCTACGAGGGCGACATGCCGGCCACGCTGGCCCTGAACAGCACGGATGTTACAAATACTCAGATTCTGATTGCCGGTAGCACGGGCTCGGGCAAGAGCAACCTGCTGGCGGTGCTACTCCAGCAGCTGCGTGGGGCGACCGTCGAAACGGCCTTTCCCATCAACTTCCTGCTCTTCGATTACAAAGGTGAGTTTTCGGACCCCGCCAACGCTGCTTGGCTCGACCAGTTTGAAGTAACAAAGGATTGCCTGCTCGACCCCGTGCAACAACCGCTGCCCTTCTCGCCCTTCAAAAATTTCGAGGGCAAGCCTCAGAATGCCATTACCCTCTACTCCACCGAGCTAAGTGAAGCCTTCAAAGCCCTAGACCGCGCCAGCATCAGCACCAGCATCAGCATCAGCGCCAATATGGCCAATAACCTCACCCAGGCTGTCATCACGGCCTATAAGCACACGGCTGGGCTACCCATCTCGTTTCCGCTCATCGAGAAATATTACGCCGCTCAGCTGCCACCCAAGGATGCCGCCAAAATCGATTCGGTGCGCTCCGTTCTCCAGCAGCTGATTCGGAGTAAGCTATTCCGCGACACCGACGACGTAGACCTCATCCACCGCAGCTTCATCGTGAAGATGGATGGCTTTCCTAAAGACGGTGCCGTAGCCAAGGAGATTGTGTATTTCACTATTTCCAAGCTCAACAACCTGTACGAGGACCTGCCCAAGCAGCGCGTGAGTGGGGGAGTAGTCGAGCTCCGCCACTTCACTATCATCGACGAGGCTCACTACATGCTCGACTTTGATAACCGCCCCCTGCGCAACCTCATTGCCGTGGGGCGCAACAAAGGCCTCAGTATTATTCTGGCTACGCAGAACATGGAAAGCTTCAAGAGTGAATACTTCGACTTTTACGCCAATGCCCAATACCCGCTGCTGATGAAGCAGCAGACCATCAACGACAAGATTGTGAAAGACTTATTCGGTGTATCGTCCGGCAGCGAGTTCAACGAAATCAAGCAAGCTATATCCGACTTAAGTAAGGGCGAGCTTCTCATTAAGAATGCTACCGCTGCAGCCTTGGGCATGGGCATGGGCATGGGCATGGGCAAGAAATACAAGAAAATTCACGTAACCCACCTGATTTAGAGCCATCTGCTTTCTCTTATTTTACAATGACCACCTTGGTAATTCTGGTGCTGAGTAACGATGAAAAACATATTCTAACGAAACCTGTCGCCTCACGGTAGTAGCAGAATAAAGGGGAATGGCCCTTTTGGACAGTTCAAAACAGCTTGAGCTGTTGGTCCATCACAGCACATTCTCATGATAGATGCTGACGTAGGTCGTCTAATCGAGGTATATTACCGATAGGAAACAGACATCTTCTCCTTCGAAACTTACTCGTTATTCTTTCATCTCTGCCGTAACCATTGGGAGCATTGGGAGCATTGGGCCAATCTTGCATTATCTTTTTCACATTTAAAAACCTCCAAAGAGGTTGCGCAATCCTGGCAGCTTGACGGAGCGGAACCCAAGAGTAGTGAACCACCAAAATCTGACATCGATAACACATTAAGGGTGTAGAGCCATTCTTCCTTTTCATTAAAGGGATGGATTAGCAGTTGTATAACCCGCCGTGTAACCCAAAAACCAAAATAGCCGCCTAACAACGAAGCTAAGCGGCTGTTCATCGATGAGCGAGAAACGAGGTTCGAACTCGCGACCCTCAGCTTGGGAAGCTGATGCTCTACCAACTGAGCTACTCTCGCGGAGATTGATTTGGTAGGGCAAAAGTACGCGCGGCAGGCCGGCCGTGCAACAGCGGCGGGTGGGGCTCAATCTTTCACCAAGAAGGCCAGGCTTACGGTGAAGTTGTGGCTGAGGGCGCGTGCGGGGAGGTTGTCGGTGATTTGGGCAAAGGGCTGCACCAGGGCGGGGTCGGTGGCCCCGGCTGCGGTGGAGGGCACGATACCGCCGACTAGCAGCCCCCGGTTATCGGTTGAGGGCGGCCACCGCGCCATTGCGCGGCACAAGGGGGGTCCTCGCACATCAGTTGCAAGCGGCTGGCCGGGCCGAACTGGTCGAAATTGGAAGTGTCGTAGTCGCCGATTTTTTCGCGGGAGCTCAGGCCCACCAACAGGGTACCGGCTAATGAGACACGATACCACGAGGCATGGCAAAAAGAGCGAAGGCTGGGTGAATGGGGCTAAAAAAGCCGGCTGTGAGCAGCAAACCCAGGCCCTGCAAAGGTTGTCCGCCACCTTGCGCTCCACAATCCGTACTACCAGGTAACTTGCCCTCCGTGCCGGCACGGAGCTGGCCGCCCCGCCCGGGGTGGCTCCGTCCTTGGTGCCAAGTTGGTACCAGGCCCATTTTTCCTTTTCATCCGATGCCCCCTACTCCTCCCCTGCCCCGCCCCACCACCCGCTTCCTGGGCCTGCTGCTGCTGCTGAGCGGTGCCCTCTTCGGCCTGGGCCTGCTGCTGAAAGTAGCCGTAGGCGTATATAGCTGGAATACCGGCGGGGCCCAAAGCCCCTCGGCCGTGCTGCTGTCTGTGAACCTGCTAGGGCTGCTGGCCAGTGGGCTGCTGATGCGCTGGGGGCTGCGCATACGGCGCGGCACCGGCACCTTTCGCAATCCCAACGCCGACGAGATACTGTAAATCAGCCGGCGCTGGGCGACCTTTGCGGCATGTCATCTCCACTGCGTATTTCGTTGGCCAAGGCCAATGCCGTTACGGCCGCCCAACTTGCCGACTTGGGCCGCCGGACATTTCAAGACACTTTCGCGGCTACTAATACGGTGGCCGATATGGCGGCTTATCTGGCCGAAAATTTTGGGCCTGAAATGCAGCTGGCTGAGTTGCAGGACCGCGAAAACACGTTTTTGCTGGCCCACATGCAGAACGAGCTGGTGGGTTACGCCAAGCTGCGCGATAATTCTCCCCTGGGCTTGCCCGAAGGCCAAGATGCCGCCGGCCGCCTCGAAATTGAGCGCCTCTACGTGCGCGACGACTGGCAGGGCACCGGCCTGGGCGCGGCGCTGATGCGCGGAATTATGGCACTGGCCGAGCAGCTGCATTGCCCGGCGGTGGTGCTGGGCGTGTGGGAAAAGAACGACAAAGCCCGTGCTTTCTACCAGCGGTTTGGCTTTCGGGCGATTGGCCAGCACGAATTCCGGCTGGGGCAGGACGTGCAAACCGACCTGATTTTGCGCAAGGGCATGGCCGGGCGGTAAATCGGCTACTTTTGGGGATGCCTATGCTCGCCTTGCTGCGTTTGATAATGGTTCGTGGCCAGCGAGTGCTGGGCCTGCTGGGGTTGCTGGGGCTGGCCTTGCCAGCCTGCCAGTCTCGCCAGGAGGCGACCGAAACGGCTCCCCCCCCACCCGTGGGGCACTACGAGGGCAGCCTTGCCGGAGCCGACCAACCTGAGTTGCGCGCCGCGCTCGACATCCGTCACCCCAGTACCGGCCACTACGAAGCCGAGCTAATGGTGCCCGCTGCGGGCACGCTCAGCTTCGTGGCCGACACCGTCTTATTCAGCAACAACCAACTGCGCCTGATGCGCCCCGCCCGCCCCGGCCAAACCCTGACCCTGACGCTGGACGGCGACTTCTGGCGCGGTACGTTGGTGCTGGATTCTGCCAAGGCTACGGCCATTCTGCTGAAGCGGGGCGTACCCTCGCCCAGCGCTTACCGGGTGGCGAAAGTGCCGCAGGTAGCCGCCGGAGCCTGGCTCTTTGCACCCGCCGATACCAGTACGCCGGGGGCGGCGCTGGTGCTGCTGCCCGATGCCGAAACCAGCCCGGCCGCCGCGCTTTGGGCCGATGCGCTGGCTCGGGAGGGCATTATTGTGCTGCTGCTGCCACCGGCAGATTCGGCGGGCGGGGCGAGTAGCTGGCGAGCAGCCCTGCGCCTGCTGCACCACACCGCCGGGGCCGACACGGCCAATGTGGGTACCTGGGCCGCCGGGCGGCAAGCGGCTACGCTGGCGCAGGCACTGACCGCGCCCAATAGCCCGCGCACCGCCTTTTTTATTGTTCAAAACACGGTAATCGACGCGGTGACCCGGACGGTATTCCGGGAGCTGCGGCCGCGCCAGCTGCCGGTGCTGGGCCTATATGGCGGCCCGACAGCGGCCCAACGGGCAACCGGCTTACGCAATGCCTTGGGCGGGCGGCGGGGCTCCACGGTACGCGCATACCGCACGTCCGGCACCGGCTTATTGATGCCGGAGCGAGTAAGTCCTCGTTTTGGGCCGGGCCTGCCTGGTGATGTGGTGGAGTGGCTGCGGAGCCGATAGCTGGTTGGTGATTTCTCGCTTATAAACCAGGAGCTACACCATCATATTAACAGCAAGCCTTTTTCGCGCAGTAGCTGCCAGGCGGGGTTTTGCAGGAAGGCTTCAAACGAGCCTTCGCCGGCCGGAAAAGTGGCCGCCGCATCGCGCAGCAGCAGTTTGGTGTCGTAGTCGTGGTTGAGCTGGGCAAGGAGCTGATGCAGCCACGTGCCAGCGGCTGCGGTGGTTTTCACTTCAAAATCCTCGGCTTGCTCGTAGCAGGTGAGGACGGCGCGGGGGGCTTTTTTACCGGCTTCGAGGCGGAGTTCGGGGGCGTTGCCGAGCCAGAACAGGCGCTGGTTCTGACGGGCGAAATCGGGCTTTTCGGGGGCTTGAAGGGCCTGGGGCACCAGCTGTTTGGGCGTGGTGGGCTTAGGGGTTTTGAAATCAAACCAGAAGCTGAGCGGCTCGGTAAGCGCCACGCCGTGCAGGTAGTTGTAGAGCGACTTGGCCAGGCCGGGGCCGAAGGCTTCGTGGTCGGTGCCTCGGGGGTCATCGTGCCAGAGGTCGTTCCAGGCGAAGCCGGCGGGCTCGGGGCCGATGGCGGCTACCTGATACTTCGCCGGGTTTTTGCCCACCGGCGAGTGCGCCGTCATCGAAAACCGGTGCCAGTAGCCGCTTTGCACCACACCGGCGGCGAATAGCTGGCGCACTACTTCAAGACTGTCGATGGTTTCCTGGGCGGTTTGGGTGGGAAAACCGTACATCAGATAGGCATGCACCATGATGCCGGCCTGGGTGAAGCCGTCGGCTACGCGGGCCACCTGGGCAATGGTTACGCCTTTTTCCATGAGGGCCAGGAGTCTGTCCGAAGCCACTTCCAACCCGCCGCTCACGGCGATGCAGCCCGAGGCGGCCAGCAGCCGGCAGAGGTCGGGCGAGAAGGTTTTCTCGAAGCGAATGTTGCCCCACCAGGTGATGGGCACGCGGCGCTTGAGCAGCTCCACGGCGAGGTCGCGCAGGGCCAGGGGCGGCGCGGCTTCGTCGACGAAATGAAAACCGGTTTGGCCGGTTTGCCGGATGATTTGCTCGATGCGGTCGACCAGCAGGGCGCTGGGGGCCGTTTCGTAGCGCGAAATGTAGTCCAGCGTCACATCGCAGAACGAGCAGCGCTTCCAGTAGCAGCCGTGGGCCACGGTGAGCTTGTTCCAGCGGCCGTCGCTCCAGAGGCGGTGCATGGGGTTCAGCACTTCGAGCACCGAGAGGTACTCGGTGAGGGGCAGGTCGGAGTAGTCGGGCGTGCCTACTTCGGGGTGCGGAATGTCGGGAAAGGGGTGGTTGACGTACTGAATCTGGCCGGTTGCGTCGCGCAGGAAGGTGCGCTGGAGTTTTGAGCTGGTAGCTAATAGCTGATGGCTGGCAGCTCTTTCGTGAATGCCCCCCGCTTCATTAGCCGAAAGGCTGGTAGCTAACGGCTGCCAGCTAATAGCTGACAAAAGCCGCAGCCACGGGCCTTCGCCGTCATCCAGCGTCAGGAAGTCGATGTAATCGAAAAAGCGGGGCTCTTTGATGTCGCGCAGCTCCGTATTGGGGTAGCCCCCGCCCATAATCGTGGGGATGCCGGGACTGATTTCCTTGATGCGCTGGGCCAGGCGCAGCGCCCCGTAGAGGTTGCCGGGGAAGGGCACGGTGAAGCCGACGATACCAGGCTGCACGCGGGCCAAAAGGGGCTCCAACTCCTCCAATAGCATCCTGTCGAGCAGGTTGGGGGCGGCTTGCAGGGCTTCGTGCAGGGGCTCGAAGCTGGTGGCCGAGAGGGCCAGCTTTTCAGCGTAGCGCGAGAAGCCGAACTGGGGGCCGACGGTTTCCTTGATGAGGTCGGCGAGGTCTTCGAGGTAGAGGGTGGCCAGGTGGCGGGCCTGGTCCGTGAGGCCCATGGTGCCGAAAGCGGTTTCGAGGTCGGCCACGTTGTCGAAGCGGCTGGCTTCGGGCAGGAAACGACCGTGGCAGATGCGCGGGGCCAGGGTCAGGTCCTTATTCTGCAAAAATCGGATGACCGGCGTGATGGTGGCCAGATAGCGGTTTTGCAGGCGCAGCATGCGCTTGGCGTTGTCGCTGAGGGCGAAGCTGCCGGCTTCAATTTCGGCAAAAACCCGCCGCAAACCTTCCTCTGAAAACAACCGCAGCACCAGCTGCAAGCCCATATCAGCCTGCGAAACCGAATAGCCGCGCCCGCCCAAAAACCCCTTGATGTAGGCCGTGGCCGGGTACGGGGTATTGAGCTGCGTGAGCGGCGGGGTAATGAGCAGGATGCGGGGAGAAGCGAACGACACGGCAGCAGGTAACCCGGCCGGGGCGGTCGGGGTTTATTTGCGGCAAAGGTCGGGCATAGTCAGCGGGTGGCTAGCGCCGGCTGGCTGGCAGCACAGCCAGGGTTTCGCGGTGGCGCTGCTCGGCCAGGTCCTGGTTGCGCGAGGCCACGCCCCAAATAGCGGCTGGCAGCCCGCCAATGACGGTAATCTGGAGGATGAAGCAGAGGATGCCTTTCAGGAGATGGCCGTTGACAATCATCGAAAGGCCGGGCAGCAGGATGGCGAGTAACCTGCGAAAAGTGGGGTTGAAGGACGCAAACTCATTCGTTTTTTGGTCAGCGTACACCGCCGGCCCCTACATGCCGCCCATGCTTTTGGCGCTCATCCACGGCGCGTTCAGGCGCAGGTACACCGAGGCCGAGAGGGGCGTGGAACCGTAGAGGCCTTTCAACAGCTCGTCGGGGAGGTAGCCCATCAGCTGGCCGCCCAGGTGAACTTCGGGGCCTTTGGTGCCATCGCCGGTGAGGCGGTAGCTGGCCCCGAGCGTGAGGGCGTGAATGTTGAACACCGGATAGAGGCGGTGCTGGTCGGCATCGCGAAATTCCAGGCCCAGCTCTTCCTCGTCTTTCTGCACAAACTCGTAGCGGCCGTAGAACGTGGGGCGGCCCAGCGAAAGGTTAGTCTCGGCCAGCACGGCGTGCTCGGGGCGGGCGGCGTGGCCCTCGTTCATGCCCCAGACAAGCGCGGAGGCAAGGTAGCGGCGCTCGCCCCAGGCCCGGCTGTGCAGCACCGAAACCGTGGTGCGGGTCACGTTTTCGTCGGGGTGCAGGTCTTCGGGGCTCCTGATGAAGGCGCGGCTGGCTTGCAGGGCAAGGCCGCTGGTGGGGTTCCAGCTGAAACGGCCGGCCCAGGAGTCGGCGCGGGGGCGGTCGAAATTGTAGCGGTGCTCGTCGGGCTCGCGGCCGGTGAAGTTGCTGCCTTCGAGCTTGAACTGCCGGTAGCGCAGGCCCAACGTGGCCACCCCGAAAGTGATGTGCGTGGCATCGGTCCAGTGGTGCGAGAGGGGCGCGTCGGGGTTGGGCATGGCCGAAAGGCGGTGCATGAACGCCACCGGCCCAATGGCCGGCTCGCCGGGGTAGCCCAGGTAAAGGCTCAAATCGACATCGGGGCTGAAGGCGTGCGTGTAGCCCACGCTCAGGCCCGAAATCAGGTCGTGCGGGTGCTGCTTATCAATCAGGGGCTGGCCTTTGTACGACTCGCCGGTCTGGAACAGCAGCGGGTAGCCGCCCAGCGTTTCGGTGAGCGGGTCGAGGCTCACCATCAAACTCAGGTTGAGCAGGCCCCGGGCCCCGATTTCGCGCTGGGCCATGGCCATGCCCCAGTTGGGGCCGTCGAGGGCGTTGGCATGGCCCCGGCCGTTGGCATGGTTGAAGTTCTGGCGGGCGTAGCGGGCGTAGGCTCCGGCGTGGTACATCAGCATCCACGGGCCCCGGTGCTGTAGCCACATGTACATGGGCGTTTGGTCGGGCTGCCAGCTGGTGGCCGAGCCGTTGCGGCTCATGGGCAGGTTGCGGGAGTAGGCATGGCTCATGCCGGGCATGGCCATGTCCATTTGGCTAGCAGGGGCGGGGCTGGTGTCGGCGGCGGGCATGTTCATGCCGTTCATGCCATCCATCTGACCGGTTTTCGGGGTCTCGATGGGTTTCACGCCGTCCATTTTCATGCCGTCCATCGGGGGAGCAGGAGCTGGCCGGTGGGTGGTATCGGCGGGGGCCACGGGTGCGGCGGCGCTCCGGGGCGCTGGCCGGGGCGTACGGGGCCGGGGCTTGGCGGGCTTGGGCTTGGGCTTGGCTTTGGGCGGCATGGGCATGGCCATATCCATGTGCTCGTGCGACTGCGCGGCAGCGGGCAGCCACGGAGCCACGGCCAGCAGGGCCACCGCAGCCATCTTCATCCGAAATATCATGATAAGCCAGTCAGGTATAAAAGCGAGACACTCCCTATACCGTTTTCAGCCCCCCACGGGTTGGGTATTAAGTAGTCGAACATAAGTATTCGGTAGTCAGACCCAATGTTAAATCTTGATTGGCAGCAGGTTGATGTCCGACTACTGACTACTTAATACTGGCTACCTACTTACCGGGGTCCCCTCAGAAAACGGAATAAATAGCACGTTAAGGCCTGAAAAGGGGCCGTAGGGGCTGAAACTTACCCGTTGCGCGTTTGGTGCGCCACGAATAGTCCCCGGTTAGGTTGATGTGCTCCCAGCCCAGCGGCGATAAATGGGGCAACAGCGCCTCGTCCACG
>JAYULN010000275.1:0-1962 GCA_043763525.1 Hymenobacter sp. | reverse complement strand
ACTCCGACATCTGCTCCTGAATGGCCCCGTAGATGGAGGGGTCGCCCGACTGCAGCCGCACGATGAGGTGGCCGCGCTGGTAATGCGCGCTCATCAGGTGCAGCTGCTCTTCCAGCGTCATGCCGGCCGAGTTGCGCACCACCGCGCCCGGCCTGGCGTAGTGCGTGAGGCGCTCGGGCACCAGGCTGCCGGCGTAGAGAATGAGGTCGGCCGTTTCGAGCAGCTCCTTGCCCTTCACGCTGATGAGGCTGGCATCGCCGGGGCCCGCGCCCACGATGGCCACGACCCCGCGCCGCTCGGCGGCCCCGTCGAGGGCCACGGCCAGGGTGTACTTTTTGCCCGAGGCGACGGTGGTTTTCTGCTTTTCCAGCAGCAGCCGGCCGTTGCCGCTCGCCACCTGCGCGGCCGCTTCGCCCACGCTGGGCACGCCGAGCTTACGCAGCACCACCTCCGAAGGATTGGGCGTGGTTTGCGCATTCAGCGCCTCGGCCGGGTACGTGAGCAGGGGCACGCCCCAGCGCTCGGCCAGGGCCAGGAAGGCGACCTCATCGTGCTTGATGTCGATGGAATTAATGGACTTAACGGATTCCGGGGCTAATTGGTGTTCAGCCAATTGCGCCCGCACCGAGGCTTCGAGCAAGTCGGCTTCAATGCCCCGCGAGCAGCCCATGCCCAGGTGCAGCACAGGCGCGAAAAACACGAGCACCGGCACCGGCACTGCCAGCGGGCGGTACGTTACGGCTAGCAGGAGCTGGTACTGGCCCCAGTCAATCTCGTCCCGATTGTAAAACACGTCCACGAAGGGCGGCCGGGTTTTTTCGAGCCAGCGGGTGCCCTCGTCCTGCACGTCGAGCAGCAGGGCGGTTTTCGCGTTGTTTACAAAAAGCGAGATGAGTTGGTTGAGCGGGCCGCTGGGCGCGGCCTGCCAGCCAAACCGCGCCGCCAGCGTATCCAGGGCCCAGATATTTTGCAAGTCGCTGGCCGTGGTGATGACGGCCTGCGCCCCGAGCACCCGCGCCAGGCGGCGGGCCAGGTCGTTGGCCCCGCCCAGGTGCCCGCCCAGCACCGGCTGCACGAACTGCCCGTGGTCGTCGAGGTTGACGATGGCCGGGTCGGTGGCTTTGTCCTGCACGTAGGGCGCAATGCTGCGCACGCAGATGCCCAGCGCCCCGATAAAGATAAAAGCTTCGTAATCAACAAACGAAGCGGTTAAAAAATCGGCAATGGACGTGATGGACTGCACGGTGGCCGAACCGCCGGGGCGGGTCGAAAACACGAGGCTGCCTTCCAGCTCCCGGCGGAGCTGCTCGGCCAGGAGCACGCCGCGGTCGGTGCTGGCCAGAATGGCGGTGGGCTTGTTCTTCATGGTTTATGGGCTGTTAAAACCCAGATGGGGTTGTGTTGGTCGAGCTGCACGCGCTGGGGCGGGGCGGGCAGGAGCCAGCCCAACGCGGGGGCGTGGGCCAGAAATTGGTCGTGGCTGTGGGGCAGCACGGCGTTGAGCACCACGGTGCCGCCGGGGGCGAGCCGCGCGTCGAGCCGCGCCAGCAGCTCGGGCAGCCGCCCCCCGTGGCCGCCGATAAACACGGCATCGGGCGCGGGCAACGCTGCCAGCTCCTGCCCGAAGAAGTTCCCCATCACCACCGCGATGCCGGGGGCCGACAGCTGCCGGGCATTGGTGTCCATGATGGCCGCGCACTCGGGCCGCTGCTCGAACGCCACCACGTGTAGCTGGGGAAACAACCGGCGCGCCTCAATGGCCACCGAACCCGTGCAAAAGCCCACGTCCCAGAACACGCGCTTGCCAGCCAGCCCCAGCTGGGCGAGGCTGAGCAGGCGAATGGCCTTTTTGGTGAGCATGCCCGGCCGGCCCGGCAGCCCCAGAAAGGCGGCATCATCGAGGCCCCAGCTGCGGTTTGGCGCGGCCGTTTGGCGCAGCAGCACGCAGTTGAGGGGCAGAAA
>JAYULN010000274.1:0-4852 GCA_043763525.1 Hymenobacter sp. | reverse complement strand
TGGGGCCGGAAGAATTGGCGGCCGGCGTGGCCAAGATTAAAATCATGAAAACCGGCGTGGAGCAGGTGCTACCGCTGGCCGAAGTGGTGGGCGCGCTCACGCTGGAATAGACGAGAAGGCTACGAAGCTGGCCGCAGTTTAGCGCATAGCGCGTAACTGCGTGGCAACAGGCAAGGTGAGTCTGTGACTCACGGCGAAAGGCGAGCATGGAACCAGACCTTGATTTTGATTGCCGCTTTGCGTGTGGCGAGTTACAAACTCGCGTTACGGATTAACCAGTAGTTACGCGCTGCGTGCTAAACTGCGGCCAGTTCGCCAGGTCGCGTACTACCCCCCGTTCTCGCTGCGCGAAAACTCCCCTCCTTAAAAAAGGAAGGGAGTTTTTTCGTTCTTTGCCCCGCCCAACTTCAATTACCGCCCACCCGCACCCCTCGAATGCCCACCCACACCATTTCGCCCGCGCAGCCCCTCACCCTGGCCGCGCTGGCCACCCTGCTGGCTGATGGCCGACCCGTAACCCTCGGCACTGATGCCAAAGCCAGCATCGCCGCCTGCCACGATTACCTGCACCAGCGCCTGGGCCACGACGACCAGCCGATTTACGGCATCAACACCGGATTCGGCTCGCTCTGCAACGTGAGCATTCCGCCCGAAGCCCGCGCCCGGCTCCAAGTCAATTTGATGATGTCGCACGCCTGCGGTACCGGGGCCGAAGTGCCCCAAAACCTCGTGCGGCTCATGCTGCTGCTCAAGGCCCAGAGCCTGAGCTACGGCCACAGCGGCGTGCAGGTGGCCACCGCCGAACGCCTCGTGGCCATGTACAACCGCGAGCTGCTGCCCGTGGTGTACGAGCAAGGCTCGCTGGGTGCCAGCGGCGACCTGGCCCCGCTGGCCCACCTGTGCCTGCCCCTGCTGGGCCTGGGCGAAGTGAATTACCAGGAATATCGGCTCACGGCGGCCGATGCCATGAGCTTATTCAGCTGGGAACCACTGGTGCTGCAAGCCAAGGAAGGGTTGGCGCTGCTGAACGGCACCCAATTTATGCTGGCTTACGCCGTGGATGGGGTGCTGCGCGCCCAGCGCCTGGCGGCGGCCGCCGATGTCATCGGGGCGCTGTCGACGGAGGCGTTCGGGGGCTGCGCCGACCCGTTCAATGAGCACCTGCACCGCATTCGGCCGCACGCCGGGCAGGTGCTGGTGGCCCGGCGGCTGCGCGAGCTGCTGGCTGGCTCCGAGCTGCAAGCCGAGCCGCGCCGAGCCGTGCAGGACCCGTATTCCTTCCGCTGCCAGCCGCAGGTACACGGGGCCTCGCGCGATGCCCTGGCCTACGTGGCCCAGGTGGTCGAAACCGAGTGCAACTCCGTGACCGACAACCCCAATATCTTCCCCGACGAAGACTTAATTCTCAGCGGCGGCAACTTCCACGGCCAGCCCCTGGCCCTGGCCCTCGACCACTTGGCCCTGGCCGTGGCCGAGCTGGGCAGCATTTCGGAGCGTCGTACCTACCAACTCATTTCGGGTCAGCGCGGCCTGCCGCAATACCTTGTGGCCGAGCCCGGCCTGAACTCCGGCCTGATGATTCCGCAGTACACCGCTGCCGGCATCGTGAGCCAGAACAAGCAGCTCTGCACCCCCGCTTCGGTGGATAGCATCGTGAGCAGCAACGGCCAGGAAGACCACGTGAGCATGGGCGCCAACGCCGCCACCAAAAGCCGCCGCGTTATCGAAAACGTGGAGCAGGTGCTGGGCATTGAATTGATGACGGCCGTGCAGGCGCTGGCCTTCCGCCGCCCCGCCCGCTGCTCTGCCGAGTTGGAGCGCGTGGTGACAGCCTTCCGCGAAGAAGTAAAATTTGTGGCGCAGGACCGGGTGCTGTATCCGGATATGCACCGGGCAGCGGCCTTCGTCCGTACGTTTGACTGGATGTGAGGAGTTATTTTGGTGTGATAACGCACCCCGATTTTGCCCTTCCCCGCGTTACAAATGCTATCCTATGAAGCTGGTGAACCGCTGTTTTTTATTATTCGCGCTCTGGCTGGGCAGCTGCCCCGCGTGGAGTCAGTCCTGCGCATCGATACCCAACGACCCCACCGCTTTTGAGGCGCTGGATGTGAATGGTTCGCCGGTGGCGGCCTTTTGCGTGGGTCAGCCGGTGCATTTCGAGCCGCGGCCTGGGCGCAACATTCCCTTCAATTTTTTTGCCTACGGGGTGCTGCCGGGCGTGGGCACCACTTTTACGGCTACTGGCTGCACCCCACCGAGGCCGAATTCCTACCCTTATACCTATACGCCTACCCAAATCGGCGATGTTACGGTTTCCGAGCTGGCCAATTTCGGGTCCATTCCCACCTATTACACCCGCACTTACCAGGTGTACGGCACGCCGCCGCCGGCCTTCACGGTAGTGCCCTGCCCCGCCGGCCTGGTGCAGGTTACCGTGACTGATGCCATTTACAACAGCTACAAGGTGCTGACGGCCAGTGGCCTGGTAACCATCAACCGCATCCAGCCCTTATCCATAACGCCGCCTGCCGGGGCTACCACCGTTGATGTAACGGGTTATTACACAGCCGTTGCCTGTCCGGGAACTAACTCCCAGCCCATTCCAGCCCTGGCTGCGCCCCAAACGCCGCTCTTCACCCGCCTGACATTACAAGGCCCAGTGTCCGGCGGCGCGGCCACCTTCGATGTGGCTCAGCTGCCGGCCGGCTACCTCTACACCCTGCAAATAGACGATGGCAGCGCTCCCGGCGTGTTTCGGCGCGTGGCCGACGTGCCGGCTGGCCGCACCAGCTTCAGTTTAGCCGGCGCGGTAGCCGGCTGCTACCGCCTTATCCGCACCGATGTGTGCGCAAGCAGTACGGTGCCATCAACGGTTATCTGCACGCTGAGCCTGGCCGGCAGCTCCACCAACAACCGCAACCAGCTGCGCCTTACCGAGGCCGGTGCAGGCAGCAGCAGCACCTACACCGTAACGCGCAACAGCCAGCCATACAGCACCCTCACCCGCACTGCCGACGGCTTCGACGATGCCGATGTGCAATGCCGCACCACCTATACCTACCGCGTTACGGCCACGCAGCCGGGCGGCACGTCGGTTTCCAACGAAGTGACCATCCCCACGCAGTCGGCCCTGCCGCCACGCCAGCCGCTGCTTGTAGCCAGCTTTAACTTGAATAATGTGGTGGTGCTCACGCCTGTTCTGGCTACGCCACTCACAGCAGGCAGCAGCCTGCGCTACCGCCGGGCCAGCGGCAACCAGCCGCCTGCCGATTTCGGCCCAGTGGCTACCACCGGCCGCCCGCAGCGCGACTCCACCGCCCTAGACGAGTTGCGGGCGCTGTCGCCCTGCTACACCTTGCGCCTCACCGATGTGTGTGGCACCTCGCCCGAAAGCCCGGCTGCCTGCCCCAGCCTGCTCGCCGCCAACCCCGCCGACCCCGACGGCCGCACCGCCGCCCTCACCTGGACCATCTTCACTGGCCCCAACCCGACCTTGCCCGTGACCTACACCCTCCAGCGCCTGGCCGCCGATGGCTCCGTCCTCAGCACCGTGGCCGTAAGCGGTACCAACTACACCGATTTGACCCCGCCCACCGACCGCCAGACGTTGCGCTACCGCCTGCAAGTGAGCGGCGCGGGCCTGCCGCCGGGCACGTTCAGCTACTCCAACCTGGCCAGCCTTACGCGGCAGCTCATTCTTGCCATTCCCACGGCCTTCACGCCCAACGGCGATGGCCTGAACGACGTGCTCGAAGTGAAGGGCCGCTACCTGCGCGACTATACCTTCGTGGTGGTGGACCGCAACGGGCAGGAAGTTTTTCGCGGTACCCAGCGCAGCCAGGCCTGGGATGGCACCATCCGGGGCCACGCCCCGGTGCTGGGCGCTTATGTGTGGCGTTTCCAGCAGAATAACGACGATGGCAAGCCTTTCACCGCCACTGGCGCGGTCACCATTTTGAAATAAGGCAGCCATCGAGAGCCAACCTTTGGGCCGATTCTGTCATCTTTGAATAAAGCCGCCGCCGCACTTTTCGGCCCCAACCTTGTTACCTGCTCACTGATAACTACTAACTGACAATTGAGATTATGGCATTCGACCTAACCGGCATGATGGGCAAAGTGAAAGAGCTGCAAGACAAAATGCAGCAGGCCCAGCAGGAAATTCAGCACATTACCGCTACCGGCGAAGCGGGCGGCGGCCTGGTTCGCGCCACCGCCAACGGCCACCGCAAAGTCCTCAAGCTCGAAATCGACGACAGCCTGCTCACGCCCCAGGACCGCGACATGCTGGCCGACCTCGTGGTAGCCGCCGTGAACAAAGCCCTCGACGAAGCCGGCGAACTGGCCCGCCAGGAGCTGCAACGCAAAACCAGCGGCCTCATGCCCAACGTCCCCGGCCTCGATTTGAGCGGTTTTGGAGCCTAACGCTGCGCTGATGCTTCGCTTAATGAAGAATGAAGAATTACCGGTGCCCGTAACTGCACCAGAAGCCGATAGAAAATTGGATGCAGGAGAGCATTCCTCATTCCTCATTCCTCATTCTTCATTAAAAGATTGCGCCGATGTGGCCATCGTCATTCTGAACTGGAATGGGGCCGGCTTTCTGCGCCGTTTCCTGCCCGGCGTGCTGGCCCACGCCGAAGGAGCCCGCGTGGTAGTCGCCGACAATGCCTCAACCGACGACTCGATAGAGCTGCTCGCCCGCGATTTCCCCACCGTAGAGCTACTGCTGCTCGACCGCAACTTCGGCTTCTGCGAGGGCTACAACCAGGCCCTGGCGCAGGTCGATAGCGAGTATTTCGTGCTGCTGAACTCCGACGTGGAAGTAACCCTGGGCTGGCTGCGCCCC